>JADGNM010000379.1 GCA_017883485.1 Methanosarcina sp. | reverse complement strand
CTGCGCTTTTCACAAAGCAACAAGAGCTTCATTTTAGATACAATTTTCCCTCGGAATGAGGAAAAATTGTAAATATTTACAAGAAGACCTGAATAGTTATCATATTTTTTAGAGATAATTTGCTCAAGCCGGTTGTTCATGTATGTAAATAGGAACAACTTATATAAAAATCTGTCTATTTTATTTTGTTACGACTCCTAAGTAAAACTTTGCATTATTCAAATAACCTATCAGTAATATAGTTTCGGATAATTCTTTTGGAATTTACCGTGAAAAAGGTAGTTAGTGAAGAGAAAAAGGTTACTGACTGCATAAGAAACCAATAGCTAATTATGACGCTGTACGGATAAGGGGAGGATTTGAGCTGCAAGGGTGGATCTGAGCTGCAAGGGGTGGATCTGGGCTGCATGTGAAAAAGCAAAGACTTCCTATATATAGTTTAGATGGCTGACGATTTTACATGAGGAGTAAATTCTTCTCCAGAAGTTCTGCAAGTTTTGTAACTTCTTCCATCTCAAAGTCAAGTTCTTCGCCTTTAAGAGACGCTTTAAAAATCTCTCTTTTTTCCGGGATTTCGGCAATAACATTTACACAATTAACAGAGTTCAGCATTTCTTCCCTGATATCCGGCTCAACCTTATTCAGCACAAAATATACCTTGCATCCACATTGGCTGCCAAATTCATCAAACTTTTTTGAAAGCTTTAGAGATTCGTAGGAAGGATCAATAACTACAAGGATCAGGTCAAAGTCTTTATCAACCCCGCGCCCGAAATGTTCGGTACCTGCCTCAGTATCCACAATTACTATATCATCCTTTCCAAGGTCGAGATTTTCAAGAAATTCTCTGGTCAGGACTCCCATAGGGCAGGCACATCCCTCTCCGAAGTCATGGATTTTACCAACAGCCATCAGCTTGACACCATCCTTTTCTTCCACAAATTCCGATGGAAGATCGGTAAAACTCCACTTTTTTTCGAAAAACCTGGACCTCTGGCTTTCTGCACTTCTGTTGGCTGCAAGTCCCCAGAATTGAGTTGTATTGGGAGCTTTCTGTTTTTCCTTAAAACCCTTTTTTCCGCCGAAATATTCCATGAGGTCTCGCGGAGTCGCCATTCCCAACTGGCTATGCAGCCCATAGTTAGATTCGTCTATGTCAAGCACAAGCACATTTTTTGTTTTTGCCATTCGCTTTGCCAGGAGAGCGGAAACCGTACTTTTCCCGCTTCCTCCTTTCCCGCAAATTGCTATCCTCATATTCGGTTCACCTATCCCAATAATTTATCCCATTGAACATGCAACACTTAAGCCTGGTTTTTACATTAGACTAATGGTTAGCAGCAATGTTATTTCTCATATATTATCAATAAAGCATAAAGTGCTTTTTATGCTTTAATTAATCTGTGCTTATCCCGACTAACCTTTAAAATACTTCCTTAATACTCATCACTTAACTTTTACTTTCTTGAAGTGAAGATAAACAAGTAACAATCCAATAAAACCGCCGAAAAAAATATATTTTATGTATTTTTTTATATTCACCATTTTGTCATCTCTCTATTTTTCGTATAATAAATTTACTTTATACATATTTACAAATATTTGAAAGCATACTTAATATTTAAATGTTAGAAAGTGACCTATTAATTATGTCTTCAGTTCTTTCTCGAGTGCTTCAGTAACAGTTTTCATAATCTTCATTCTGGAATAGCGTTTGTCATTTGATTCCACAACAATCCACTGAGCATTTACGGTGCTTGTTTTCTGAAGCATCTCATCGACTGCAATTTTATATTCATTCCATTTGCTCCGATTTCTCCAGTCGTCTTCTGTTATTTTCCAGCTTTTATCAGGATCATTCTGCCGGTTTTTGAAGCGTTCGAGCTGAGTATCTTTATCAATATGAAGCCATAATTTAAGAATGACCGCTCCTGTACCTGTAAGGATATTTTCAAACTCATTTATTTCTCTGTAGGCGCGTTTCCATTCTCCCTCGCTGCAGAGCCTCTCTACTCTTTCGACAAGGACTCGTCCATACCAGCTTCTGTCGAAAATCGTTATGTGCCCTGCTTTAGGAATTCCTTCACAGAAGCGCCACAGGAAATGATGAGCTCTCTCAATATCGTTTGGTGGGCCAACAGGTACAACCCTGTAAAGTCTGGGGTTCAGCTCTTCAACAAGGCGGTGAATGTCTCCTCCTTTGCCAGCGGCATCCCATCCTTCGAATATTATTATCATGGAGCGCTTTTTCTTGAAAAGTTCGTACTGTAGGGTTTCAAGCTTCTGCTGATAAAACTTTTTTGACTCATCGTAAGTCTCAGAGGAAATTGTTTTCGACAAATCAACTTTGTCCAGGACAGAACCGTTAAGTTCTGGCAGCTTTGATATTGGTATATCAAGATATTTTATCGTCTGCTGCACTGGAGTACGGGTCACCTGCTCAATATGAGATTCGATGGCCTGCTTTGCAGTGGTTATGATCTTTAGGGCTGCAAAATTCCTGTCATTTGCTTCCACGATAGTCCAGGGGGCATACGACATGTCTGTTTTTTCAAGCACATTTTCTACAACTGGCAGATATTCATTATATTCATTGATGAAATCGATTTCCTTTCCGTTTTCCTTTCCGTTTTTCTTCTCGTATCCGTCGAGGATTAAGGGAATACCTTTCTTCTTGATTTCCTTCAAACGATCCTCTTGCTCTTTTTTGCTTATATGGAGGAAGAATTTTAGTATCAGGTATCCATTATCTGAAAACTGGTGCTCGAACCAGTTTATTTCTTCCAGGCATCTTCCAAGTTTTTCTTCGGATTGTTCTTTCCTGAAGTGCTTTATAATTGCCCTGCTGTACCAGCTTCGATCTAAAATTGCAATTCTTCCTCTTACCGGGGTAAGAGCCCAAAAGTGCAGAAGGAAAGGTTTGAGTGCATCTTCGTAGCACTCCAGGGTCATGGGGTAAAAATCATACCCCCTCGGATCCAGGGGCAATATGAAACGGTTGATGTCTTCTCTCATACCGGATGCGTGCCAGCCTTCGAAAACAAAGATTACAGGGATCTTTAATTCCCAGGCTTTCCGTTGAAGCTCAGCAAGCTTAACTTCAAGCGTTTTAATATTTTCTTTATATTCGTTATTTTTTACTGCTAGCGACAGATCAACTTTTTCAAGCATGTCAGACCCTGAATTTATCGTTAAAGTATATCTGATATTATCTTTTCTTTATCTAAACTTTTCGAAATAAGTTTTATTATTGA
>JADGNM010000048.1 GCA_017883485.1 Methanosarcina sp. | reverse complement strand
TGCTATTCTAGCGGCACTCAATCAAGCGCCGCTATTATTCTGATAGTTGCATCATTTAGCTGAGACTATAACTTTTTTCAAGTAGGCTGAATAGTAACTTTTAATAATTCACTGGCTTAGAAATTAATAAATCTGAAAGTCAATTAAAGGCTTCAATGCACTCGATTTTACCGGATCCCCGCCATGTCAGAATATATGCTCCGGTCTCATCTAAAAATATAAAGGTGTTCGCATAACACTTTTTTCCATCTATGTCTTTATCATTTCCAACCCAGCACCCGCTGTTAAGGAATAATTTGTTCCTTGTTTCTGATTTGAGTTCGTAGGAACTTGCAAAATGAGTATGGCCGAAAACAACAACATCCGCATCTATAGTTTCTTTACTTCTCTGATAATATTTATTCTCTATGACCTGTTCTGCGGTCTTATCTATGGGCTTCATGGAGTTGTAGATACTTCCCTGGGTGCTGGCAACAATACCGGGAATAGAACTTAATGCAAAAAAGCCAGTAGACATAGCCCATACCAGATTACTCCAGAAACTGAATTGTAGAAATCCGCTCCATAGAAAGTACCTTCCACCAAGCAACAAGCATAAAAATATTACAAAATTTTCTTTCCAATGATTTTTGGTAAATTTAATGTGGAAAATATCCTGGAACCAATCAAGAGGATCCCAGAATTTATTGATGAGCTTTATAATAGCCTGTTTTTTATCAAACTGATGACCATGAAGGAAGAAATACGACCGATTTCCTATTTGAAGACCTCTTGCAACACCGGATCTCTTATCCTTTTTAGGATAATGCCCACTGTAAATATAAAATTTTGTTCCATTAACAAGAGTCTCACAACCAACCTTTCCTTCAAGCCCGTCCAGTGAATCATCATGATTGCCAAGCACATATATCTTATCGCAGTTGATATTGGAGAGTAAGGTGAGCGGTCTCATACAGTCCTTGATAATATTAACTCTATCACCATTTTTCGGATTCCACAATTCCAGGATATCCCCGAGGAGAATTATTTTAGCAGGGTTTTCAATTGTAATTTTTTTATCCTTATATTCTACAGTTTCAGGCTGATTTTCCAGACCACATATCCATTCAAGGAAACAACAAAATTCTTTATGATTACATTCCTCGCCGCCAAAGTGCAAATCCGAGACTACTATATATACTTGCTTCATCTGAGAATTCATTAGATTATTGGAATAAATAATAATCTCAAGATAACCTCAAGTTTCAGACTAAAAGAAAAATAGAAGACACGATTGGATATGTAAAGAGGGATTTCTTCCTTGCAGGAGAGTTAGGTTCCCTTGAAGACCTGAATTGTCAGGTTCTGGAATGGCTAAAGCATTTGCTCTAGATCATCCTTTGAAAAGCAGTATTCCCCTTCGATATGAACAGAGTCAGGAAGTTCTCCGAATTCGTTTTTCAAAAGGAGGTCTCCTATTTCCTCTCGCATTACGCGGCTAATTCCAAAAATTGAGGCTGTGGGTCTGGGGTTTACATCCACTACATAAGGAATGTCAGCAAGCACCATATCTATTCCCACATACCCAAAGCATTTCAGGCATTCTGTTGTGGAGATTGCGGTTTCATAGAGTTCTGCTCTCTTCGGGGTCAGGTAGGGAGTCTGGCTGCCATTGTATTTTATGCCGAAAATTCCGGCTTTTTGTCCGTTTCTTTTAATTCCACTGTCGTTTTCTTCAATTTTGCCTTTACTCTGGATAAACTCTATGAACTGGCGATTTACAGTAAGTGGAAGCGGTTTTTGCCCTGCAATAAGGCTTACGCTGAGGTGTGTTCCCTCAATATATTCGCTTGCAATGAACTCTTCATTATTCTCATAGTTATTCTCAAGTTCCGTGACGAGGTATGTTGCCTCTGCTCCGCAGCCGAATCTCGGCTTAGTTACATACTTTTTGCCTTTTTCAGGCTCTGCCGCAAGCTCAGGAGCTTTAATTCCGGCTTTTTGCAGGATCTTCGTGCACAGGAGTTTGTCAGCGCAGCACGCTGCCGATTTAGGGGAACATCCAAGGTTTACAGTACTTTCTTCAAGAATTCGATTTAGCTCCGGAAGCATCCAGTCAGGGGCAATAACCAATCCGGCGTCGCAGTCCTTGGCTTTTCTCTCAATTACCTGCCTGAAGTTTTCGGCTGTGGACTTAAGGATCGTGCCTGCGCAGATCTTTGTGCCTGCCGATGGGTAATATACTTCGTGCCCCAGGCGGACAAAGCTTTTGGTGAGGGTTTTTAGCATAGCTGCTCCCTCCGGGATCAGGGATTTTTCAGCGCCCGTACCGACAGCGAACTCTGCAATAAGGATTTTCATTGGAAGAGAAAATCCCGGTCATTTATTTATTACTTTTTGTCCTCGGATCAGGCAAAGAGGATGACATGAGAAATGAAAAACAGTATAAAGTGGCTAAAATAAGTAAAAGTTTATATATTTTATATAGAATAGTTATTCCTAGTTATTCCTTAGATGAAAACGTTGCAAAAGATACAGGTGTCTGGTGACTTTGAACAATCGAAATCCTAATTCTCAGTCAGTATTTGAGAACCCCTTTGTCAGAACCCTAACTATTGCGCTTCTCATGGGCGTATTTTTGGTTGATATGGGGCTTGGACTTTATGAGATCTTTTCCACCAAAACAAGTCCATTGCCTACAGCACTCGTGTTTTTGATCTTCGCTATAATGTTTATTTCAGGCGTGGTCTTCTTTGAAAGGCATGGACTGGATATTCTCAGTTCCCTTGTCGGAGGCACTCTTGCAGGTTTCGGGCTCTGTTTTGTGTTTGTGTTAGTTGTAGGAGGCGTGCAGTTCGCTCTGGGAGGAGGTATCTCCAATGTCGGATGGGATCAGGTAGTTTCTGCAGTCGCAATTTCGATGGTTGTAAGCATTGTTATGCTCAAAGCACTCTTTTATAAACTTCAAAACCGCCCTTATTGAGTTCCCTTTTTCTTCTCCTTTTCGGATGATATGTATTCCGGCTGTCCGAAACGTATTTATAGAATTACAAACAATCAAAGATCAGGACGAGCGTAACCGTTATAAATATTTGATGGGGACCGATTAATGAAAATATTTAATAAAGAAGGTAATACAAATCCTAAAGAAGATACCCGGACCGGGGCTGAAAGATCTGGATCCCGGAATTCTTTTTCTTCGGCAGAAGAGGCCAATGAGCCAGGGAAAAATCCCGAACAGGCTTCTGTTGATTCGGGAGCTGAAAAGAGCGCTGAAGCCGCCTGCCGGGAGGAAAATGAAATCCTCAAAGACCAGCTTTTCCGGTTTGCAGCAGATTTTGACAATTTCAGAAAACGGACCGCCCGCCAGATGGAGGAAAATCGAAAAGCTGTAATTGAACAGGTGCTTCTTGACTTTGTTGAAGTTACGGACAATTTCGATCGCGCCCTTAAAGCTGCAAGGACTGCAGAGGACATGAACTCGATTATCAATGGAATAGAACATCTTTCAAAGCAGTTTTTTTCAATCCTTGAAAAATACGGGCTTGAGAGGATCAAATGCGAAAACGGCAGCGATTTTGACCCTCACAGGCATGAAGCAGTTCAACATATTGAGACCTCTGAAGTCCCGGATAATACTGTAGTAGAAGTTTACAGACCCGGATATACTCTTGATTCGAAGGTTGTCAGACCAGCTACGGTTTCAGTAGCCAGAAATCCTGATGATGCAGAAAAATGAAGAGAGCCGGAAGAATTATTAATCTCTTCATAAAGAGTGCTTTGCAAAAAAGGAGCTTTTTTAGCATTTGCTTAACATGAAGGATAAATTTACTGCACTTGAATTATAACACAAAATAAGAATATTAAATAAAAAATAATAAATCTTTATTTAAATCTAATTCAACTGCTTAATTTCATTAAATAACTTCGCCAAATAATCTAATTCAATTACTCATCTAAACAATTAAATAAAAAATATAACAGTAATATAGTATGAGGATAAAACATGGCAAAAATATTGGGTATTGACCTTGGTACTACCAACTCATGCATGGCAGTAATGGAAGGCGGGGAAGCTGTCGTGATTCCAAATGCCGAAGGCGGCAGGACTACTCCTTCCGTAGTCGGTTTTTCCAAAAAAGGAGAGAAACTTGTAGGTCAGGTTGCAAAGAGGCAGGCTGTTTCAAATCCTGAAAACACTGTCTATTCAATCAAAAGGCATATGGGAGACGCCAGTTACAGGGTAACCCTGCATGGAAAACAGTACAAGCCTCAGGAAATCTCAGCAATGATTCTCCAGAAGCTTAAATCAGATGCAGAAGCATATCTTGGAGAGGAAATCAAGCAGGCTGTCATCACCGTTCCCGCATATTTCAATGATGCCCAGAGACAGGCAACAAAGGATGCAGGAACAATTGCAGGCCTCGATGTCCTGAGAATTATTAACGAACCAACTGCCGCATCCCTGGCCTACGGGCTGGATAAGGCGGATGTTGAACAAACAATTTTTGTCTATGACCTGGGAGGCGGAACCTTTGACGTATCCATTCTTGAACTCGGAGGCGGAGTCTTTGAGGTGAAAGCCACAAGCGGGGATACTCACCTCGGAGGAGATGACTTTGACCAGCGCATTGTAAATTACTTGCTTACCGAATTCAGGAAAACGGAAGGAATAGACCTTTCCAAGGACAAGGCTGTGCTCCAACGTTTGACCGATGCCGCAGAAAAAGCAAAAATCGAGCTCTCTGGAGTTGCCAGCACCAATATCAACCTTCCTTTCCTTACAGTTGGCCCGGATGGGGATCCCAAGCACCTTGATGTTGATCTGTCCAGAGCCCAGTTCCAGAAAATGACAGAAGACCTCCTTGAGAAAACCCTTGTGTCGATGCGCCAGGCCCTTGGCGATTCAAAGCTTACTCCAAACGACCTTCATAAAGTGATCCTGGTCGGAGGCGCAACAAGGATGCCTGCGGTAGTCGAGCTTGTAGAGAACTTTACCGGCAAAAAGCCATATAAGAACATCAACCCTGATGAGGCAGTTGCAATCGGAGCAGCTATTCAGGCAGGTGTGCTTGGTGGGGAAGTTAAAGATATCCTGCTGCTTGACGTAACTCCTCTGACTCTCGGTATCGAAACTCTGGGAGGCATAGCGACTCCATTGATCACGAGAAATACAACAATTCCCACCAAGAAGAGTCAGATTTTCTCAACCGCAGCTGATAACCAGCCCTCGGTAGAGATTCATGTCCTTCAGGGAGAAAGGGGAATCGCATCCGAAAACAAGACTCTTGGCCGATTTATCCTTAGTGGCATTCCTCCGGCTCCAAGAGGCATCCCCCAGGTTGAAGTTACCTTTGATATCGACGCAAATGGGATCCTGCATGTGAATGCGAAAGACCTGGGAACAGGCAAACAGCAGTCCATTTCCATCCAGAAGCCAGGTGGGCTCACGGATGCGGAAATCGAGCGCATGGTCAAAGATGCGGAATTGCACGCCGAAGAAGATAGGAAGCGCAAGGAAGAGGTCGAGCTCAGGAACAATGCAGAAGCTCTGATCAATGCCTCAGAAAAGACTATAAAAGAGGCTAAGGATATAGCTACGGAAGACCAGAAGTCAAAAGTAAATGCTGCAATAGAAGACCTTAAGAAAGTCCTTGAGGGCAAGGACAGTGAAGCTATTAAGGCAAAAACCGAAGCTCTTCAGGAAGCTGTGTATCCAATCTCCACGGCGATGTACCAGAAAGCTCAGGAGCAGGCTCAGCAGGCTGCTGCAGGCGGAGCAGGAAATACTGACTCAAGAGGGCCTGACGAGACTGTTGTCGACGCCGACTACGAGGTAGCTGACGACGACAAGCGTAAGTAAAAATAGAAAGAATTACGTTACAAGAATTACGTTACAAGAATTACGTTACAAAAATTAAGTTACAGTAGTTATGGTAGCGACAGGCCTGTAGATTCTCAGGCCTTACCGGAAACCTGCTTGCAGGTCCGGCCCTTTAATTTTTTTAAAATAGCAGGGAATCCTGATGGCCACAACACGTGATTATTATGAAATTCTCGGATTGCCCAAAGACTCCTCAGCCGGCGATATAAAGAAAACATATCGGAAGCTTGCGCTGAAATACCATCCTGACAGGAATAAGGAAGCTGGAGCTGAGGAAAAATTCAAGGAGATATCCGAGGCTTATGCCGTTCTTTCAGATGCTGACAAACGGGCTCAGTATGACCGCTTCGGGCATGCCGGAATAGATGCACAGTACAGCGCAGAAGACATCTTCCGGGGTGCAGACTTTGGCGGCTTCGGGGATATATTTGAGATGTTTTTCGGCGGGGGAAGCAGAAGAGGTCCTATGGGACCGAGGAGAGGTTCCGATCTCCAGTATGATCTTTATATCACCTTTGAAGAAGCAGCTTTTGGAACTCGTAAAGACATCGATATTCCAAGAACGGAAATATGTTCGACCTGTTCCGGAACCGGAGCCAAACCAGGGACAAGCCCCAAGAGATGCCCGACATGCAGTGGTACTGGGCAGATCCGCACCACCCGCTCCGGACTGGGTATGCAGTTTGTAAGCACTACCACCTGCAGTACCTGTCACGGCAGGGGCCAGATTGTTGAATCTCCCTGCCCTACCTGTAGCGGTGCAGGCAGAGTCCGGAACACGAGAAAAATTACGGTTAATGTGCCTGCAGGGGCAGATTCGGGGATGACCCTGAGGCTCAGCGGGGAAGGAAATACCGGAGAACCGGGTGCACCTTCCGGAGACCTTTATGTCGTCGTCCATGTCATGGAACACAGGTATTTCAAGCGAGTCGATTACGACGTAATTTCCGAACTTCCGATCTCGTTCTCCCAGGCTGCTCTCGGAGAGGACGTGGCGATCGATACCCTTTACGGAAAGGTCAAAATGAATATTCCTCCAGGGACTCAGACCAATTCCGTATTCAGGCTAAGAGACAAGGGAATCCAGCACGTGCACGGGCATGGAAAAGGCGACCAGCTAGTCAGGGTTATTATCAAAACACCCACAAAATTGACTCATGAACAGAAAGAACTTCTCCGCCAATTTGATGGCCTGAGCGGCGGCAAAAAATCCGAAGGGGATGAAAAGGACAGAACTGAAAAGTCCAAAAAAAACAAGGGCTTTTTTGAGAAAGTAAAAGATGCATTTGAAGGTTGAAGATTAAAAAATAATGCTTTTGTTTTTTGACGTGTATGTCGAACAATGGAAAGAGGGTTCAAAGCATCCCCTTTCCCCTCAACTCTCTGAAAATTTCCAGAGATTAACCAGCCTGAATATGGATATTACTAGTTGAATATTTTAAAACAATCTACAAGAATCAATTTATAATACACTCACTAATAAAATTTAAATAGTTTAAACTCTAATATACAACTGCAAGAATACGCCAAAACATGGGCAGGTATTTCGTCGGTACCTGTCCCCCTTTTCAACCATACAAACCTCAAGACACAGTGGGCAGGTTGCCAATCTCCTGCCCAACTCCTTTGAATCTCTGTTTTAAATTGTTCATGAGGGTGGCTATCTTACCTTACCCTGCAATACATTCCCCCTGAAACACACTACAAAAGCCAAAAATTTAACATGCAATGAATACCAGGACATATGAGTTATCGTATCCTGAGATTTCTTGTTCAAAACAAGTTCCTGCATTTATGGGAGATACTTTTCAATCCCAGTATAAACAGCTAATAAAATTATTAGAACATCAATAAGAAATGCAATGCCGCAGACTCCAAGAAAGATTGATCCGAAAACTTCCATAGCTCCTCCGATTTAGTTGTTAGCCCCATTGTTCACTGTTGTACTTAAGCATGATTACATTTAAACAGTTTAGAATTTATTTTACATTTTTCTGTTATTTAATTACATTGACTTGGTGATCTTGCAAGCCTGGTAAGCAGAGGTGCAGGTCTGAGCACTTTTCTATCCCATTTAGGATAACAGTAAAATATTATAAGTTTTAAGAATTGATATTAAAACCAGTTAAAAGATAATTTTATGGGTGTGGTATAGCTATCGGCTAAAAAAAGATATTCCGGCAGTTTTCCCCTGCTGAGAGGAGATTTCCCTGCCGAGAGGGGAGATAGCTCCCGATGCTCTTATTTTACCATAACGATACGATTCATTGGTCCGGGAGCAACCGGAGAGAAAGCTGCGAAGTAATTGACGAATGCATCTATATCCTGAGCTCCTCCCAGCCTATCGACCCCTGCCTTCAGGACTGCGAAGTTATCGCCTCCGTCGGCCAGGTAGTTGTTCACAGTTACGCGGTAAAGGCTGCCCGGACTGATAACAGTGCCGTTGATCTTTATGCTGGAGATATCGACCTTATTGCCAGTGGGGGCACTTTCGTTCCAGGCATAGTCAAAGCCCTTTGAGACCTGCAGTATGCGCTTACTGCCAGGAGATGGGTTGTCGAACTGCTGCTCAAGCAGTGTGTCGATCTGAGTGCCGCTTAAAGTCATTGTGACAAGGGTGTTTCCGAAGGGCTGGACGCTGAAAGCCTCGCCATAAGTGACCTGACCGGGCAGTTCACTGCCGCTCTGTTGATTATACAGCAGGTCAGCGCGGATGCCTCCAGGGTTCATAAAGGCTGCAACAGCGCCTCCATATCCTGTGGAAGAGGTAGAATAGAGCTGAGCATCGGCTATGATATCACCCAGAGCGGATTCACCGGAACTACCAGTTGCTGCTGTAATATTATCTGTGATGTTGCCGATCACCCGGTTGGCAAGGGGAGCGACAAGAGACCTGTATTCCTCGACCAGGCCGGATACCTCGGGATCTTTAGGAACATCTCTGGACACTAAGATATTTCTGGCTTGTTCCTTGACCACATCGTGAGTCTTTTTGTTTATAACCAGATCTATATCCGTGAGCACACGGCCGGTTGAGCCAGCCTGTGTCACTATACGGCCGTCAATAACGGCGTTGTAGCCCACATGGGTATGGCCTGTAATGAAGGCGTCTACTTCGTCGTCCGTGGCGTTAACCACATCCAGAATGGGGCCGCTCATATTCAGGCTCTCGTTATATAATCCAGTCTGGTAGCCTCCATCATGGATGATCACAACTATGGTTTCTACGCCCATTTTCTTCAGCTTTTTGACGTATTTGTTAATGGTTGCAGCTTCATCCAGGAACTTGAGCCCCTTCACTCCGGAAGGAGTCACTATGGACGGCGTATCTTTCAGAGCTATTCCAATGAACCCTATGGGCACTCCTTTGACATAGGTGACCTTGTAGGCAGGGAATACCGGGGAGTTAGTGGTCTCATTGACAATGTTTGCAGCCAGAAACTTGAACTTTGCTTCTTTGAAGGTTCCACCGCTGCAGCCGTCCGTCGGATGGCAGCCGCCTTTCTGAATGCGTTTGAGCTCGGCTAGCCCTTCATCGAGCTCGTGGTTGCCCACGGCCGAAAAGTCGAATCCCATCAAATTGAGAGCCTTTATAGTAGGCTCATCGTGGAACAGGGCTGAGATGAGCGGGCTTGCACCTATGTTGTCTCCGGCCGAGACCACAAATGTATTGGGGTTCTCGGCGCTGAGGTTCTTTATGTAGGTGGCCAGGTACTCAACGCCCCCGGCAGGGACACGTATAGCAGTACCATTCGCATAATAACCTGCAACCATCGTGCCGCTTGGCGGCTCAAGCTGGCCGTGGAGATCATTGATGGCCAGGATCTGGACATCTATCGTATTTTTTTTGCTAAAATCGGAAACACTGCTGCTGCCGGAGTGTGGAATATCTGCAGATGATGCTGCGCCTGCAATACTCACCAGCATTAAAAACGCCAGCACAATGACTCCTAAAGCCACTATGAGGGTATGCCCTCTACTTGTTTTATCACATGTCACTTTTTTCATTTTAAGCCTCATGATATTGATTGAGCTATTAATGATGAAAATAATTTCAAAACAGGTCTGTCAAGTCTTCGGCAGCTAATATCTTAAAAATCAAAATATCATTAGTGGTTGCCTTCCCAAAAAGAATATTATCCATTTAGCCGCCCAGGACTTTACAGAACCCGCTATTGCTGGAAAGGAACTACCTTAAAATTTCAAGTTTGGATATAGGAAGTTATCATGTGTATTTATAGATTTCTAAAATAGTATATATTCGTATAAGTAAACTATATAGTTATTAGGTTATTGAGTTTGTCCAGCAAGTAACTGTAAAGTATGGGGATTTATCAGGACTGAGAATTATAAGTTATTAGTTGTGCGATTACAAATCTCAACGCGCTTTTCAAAGACTGCAAGGATATATTAATCTGACCCGCTAATATCGTTTCATGCCTGTAGAAACAAGAGAAATATCAGTCGTTGGAAAAGAAGACTGCGGAATTGTCGATATTACTGAAATGGTATCAAAGGAAGTCAAAAACTCGAAAATAAGTAACGGGACAGTTACGGTATTCTGCATCGGGTCAACCGGAGCAATAACCACAATGGAATTTGAGCCAAATCTTTCGATAGACGTTTCAGAGATTCTTGATAAGCTAATCCCGCTGGATAAGAACTACCATCACCACAAAACCTGGGGCGATTACAATGGAGGATCTCATTTAAGAGCAATGCTCGTCGGCCCAAGCCTTACGGTACCTCTTGTTGAAAAAAGATTGACACTTGGGACATGGCAGCAGATTGTATACATAAACTTTGACAGAGTTGAAAAGGTAAGAAAAATCGTGCTTCAGATTATCGGAGAATTTTAAAAGAACTTTGATTCATTCATCTTCGCTAATTTTTGGGTACTGTAAAGTCTGTGGTGGAAGGATAATTCTATAGGTTCAACGCAAGCTGGAAAAAATTCTAATTCCCCGCATACTTTAAAAACCTTCCTGCATATTGTTTACATATCTGCAACATTTTAAAAAATTCTAATCATTTAATTAAATTCCATGACGTTAACTGTTTTTTGATGTCTCTCAATTCGTCTTCTGAGAATACAAGGCCTTGATAGTGCCTCATGGATGTAAGCGAATCGTGACCCTGGCACAAGCATACTGTAGATTCCAGTACACCAGATGCAATACACCAGGATTCAATAGTTTTTCTCGTAGTCATAACAGACAGTCCATAAGGATTTATCCCTGCATACATTCCCCACCTTTGTATTCTGGTAGTGTAGTGAAAGTTCTGTAAAATTAATTGACTCTGAATCCTTATTCTTCATAGCAAACAAAGAGGACGCAGAGACAATGTTTAATTTATTATCTCTCATTGAAGATTATCTTGTCGACCAAGATGATGGAATGCGGAAGCTACTTACGTGGT
>JADGNM010000378.1 GCA_017883485.1 Methanosarcina sp. | reverse complement strand
TATTATTTGTCTCATAGATAACAATAAATCTTCACAGTTTCTTACCTGAGCTGTTTTCATGTAAGTTCTCCAAAAAACATTGGGTAATGCTTTATTCCTATAATTAATCAATCGATTAGAAGCTTATCTACTTGTCTGTATCAATAATTGAAATAGCTCCTCAAATTTCTACCCGCTGTCGTTTTCATTTTTTTATCAAAATATAATTTCAGGACGAACTCATGGAATCTTCTTTTCATTTCGCTGTACTCGATTTGCTTTCTTTATCGGTTTGTTTGCGGTTCAGACTTGTAATTAATAGCCTTCAATTCCCAGTCTTCTATATTGCTCTTGAACTCCTGGTAGAGCCTCTGGATATCACAATCACTCCCATTCCAGTAAAAGTCCTTACGCGTGTCTCCTTTTCGGAGCTCTTCAAGTATGAACTTCGATAAATTGAAAAGAGCTTTTTTATTGGAAAAGGGGATACTATAGTTTACGCGATAACCGCCAGCTGTTTTTCCATAGGACACAAGTGTATACCCTTTACTCTCATATTCCGTAATCTCATCAAAATTGCAGATAAGCTCAAACTCATGAACCGTAGACTGGTCTATTCTCGAAACTCCTATGAGTATTTGCGCTATGACGTAATCCGGAACTTTCCGTCCGAACCAAACAGCAATTTTCCCGTAGGTGCAAATTACGTTTACATCGTTCCTGCCCATTTCAAAGGAGCTGAGGGACTGGGGAGGGAATATTTTTGCTTCCAGGTCTTGGGTCTTCTGGGCACACATTGCTTCCACTTCGTTTACTTACTTGCAGAGACAAGTGCACTGATCAGGTTTCTATCTTTTTTAAGGGTCTTAAGCTGGTTTGCAGGCCCTATAACTGTGAGTCTCTTGCTGCTTTGTTTTTTGAAAAACTTTCCCAGCAGCGAAGTGTCCGCATTTGCAGGGTAACTTTGCATTTCAATGCCTGAAAACACATCTGGCTGGATTGCTGACATTGTCATTTCTATTAGTTTTGCTTCCTCCATAGGATTCAGGCCTTTTTCAAGCACCAGAATTTTGCCTTTCCTTACCTCATCAATTATATATCTGACTTTCTCCATCGAAGCCATCTGAGAGATTTTAGCTTCGGATATCAGATCAAGTTGGATTCCCTGCATATTGATCACCCGAACTGCTTTGCCAGAGCTTCGTAAAACGAATCCATTCCTATTCCTTCAAGGGCCGAAACCGGCACCATGGGATGCTGGGGGAAAGCTTCCTTTATGACTGCTGGGTCAGCATTAGGAAGGTCTACCTTGTTTGCTACTATCAAAAGTGGGAGGTTTCTGGCTTCCATATTTCCTATTACCGTTACGTTGACCTGGGTATAGGGATTTTCGGTGGAGTCCATAACCAGTATGACGCCATCGAGGTCATCGAGCCACTTGACAGCTTCAATTACGCCTTCTGTCGCTTCTTTAGATCTCTTCTTAGACTCGACGTCACTCAGTCCTTGTTCCATGAAGTCATGGAAATCGATTTTCGTAGCAAGCCCGGGAGTATCTACGATATCAAGACTGATTGTGTGCCCGTTTGCTTCGATTGCTACTGCATTCCTTCTCTTCGCATGTCTGGTTTCATGGGCGATATGAGAAACAGAGCCCATTGTTTCTTCAGCTCCTACCCAGTCTCTAAGGATCCGATTGCTAAGAGTTGTTTTGCCGGCATTGGGGGGACCGTAGATTCCTATGCATGCTCCTTTTTTCTTAAACAATTTGTTAAATATTTTTGAAAAGCTTACCTTAAATCGTTTTATCATATTCATAGCTTCCCTCCGTTGGGAAAAGCATTACACCTGGGGATTTCTCGGATTGCTTTCCTATTTGGGTTGTATTTATAGTTTTTGTCTGAGTCGATAAGCAATAATGATCTTTTTATGTACTTGGTTAATGCATATAAGCTATTTCTATTTGTTACACAGCAGGAATCAGATAAATTGGAGATATTCCTTTTTTCTTTCCGATAATTCCTTGATATGAATAAGAAATATTGCATCTTTTCTATAGCAAAAATAGAAAGTGCCTCCGTTAAAATAATACCAGAATATAAATAAATTACTTCTATATCGCCTGATTCCCTGATTTTATTTAATCAAAAGTTTTTTATACAGGAAATGTCCAGCTCTTACGTAACTTTTTTTCATTTTTATCCGTGGAATATATAAAAATATTTATTTTGTGAAACTGGCTTCTTCGTGTATTTTATTATTATTTATCCCGAATGGCTGAGTTTATGGCGATTTCTGCTATGTTGGAACCGAGATCCCCTATTCTGGAGAGACTGTCCACAACTGTTCCGAGTGAGACCATAACTTCATGTGATTCCAGTTTAAGGATAGATGCACGCAATTCTTCTGCCCGCATGTACAGACTTTCAACGCCGTCTATTACCTGATTGGCAAGAGAAGCATTGGCATCAAATAGAGAATCAACCGACTGCTTCACCAGTTCTAAGTAAGCGTTACCCAGACTATCGATATCCTCCATCACATCTCCCTTAATAGGTTGCTGCAGTCTTGAAGCGACGGTTGCTATTTTCTGCGCATGGTCCGCTATCCTTTCAAGGGGGCTTGCCGCCATTCTAAAGTCATGGTACTCCTCTATACTTGTTTCTGAGGAGTCAGGTATTTTCCCTCCACAAAGAATCGAGCGAAATTGCTTGGAAATCAGGAGATATAGCCTGTCAATCTCATCGTCCCTCTGACTAACATCAAGAGCAAGGTCATAGTCACCAGTTTTAAGGGCTCTTACTGCATCCTTTTGCATGGACCCTGCAATAAGATACATCCTGTGTACACTCAATTCTGTCGTACCCATAGAGATATGCAGAGATTATATCTCTCTCAAGTGATTTTACTCCGCAACCCGAAACATCGATTCTTTTTGTTTTTATCGCCCGTCCTTCCAGAATAGGGTCTATCAATAGTTTTCCGTCCGGCTGCGCTTGAAGGGAAACTCTCACGCCTGTTTTAATTCCCATCTTCTCAGCCCATTGTTTGGGGAGAGAAATAATATAAGTTGATCCACCTGTCTGCTGTACTTTCCTTGTCTCTATATTGATTCCCCGTTTTTGGTTAATAACGGTAAATTTGGAATAAGAGATACTGGTTGCCATTTTCAGTATTCGCTGCTTATATTTAGACGTACCTTTTCTATATATTGCACATTTCGAACCCTGGCACTCTTGTACCACTATGCTATACTAAAAGGTCATTTTGTTGATATAAGGTTAATAAAATGTCCAATAGTCAAA
>JADGNM010000047.1 GCA_017883485.1 Methanosarcina sp. | reverse complement strand
GAAACTATTAATAACTTTGCCGAACCAATAACAAAAGAGAGGTTGACGGCTGTATCCCCCCTTTGAAAAGAGGGGAATTAGCCTTAGGCGAACTTAAACGATTGTTCACATCATATCTCTCTCCTGGTGACTTCGGCATATATTCCCTTGCTCTTACAGTAATATCTATCACAGGAGCTATTGCAACTCTCGGGCTTAGCGATGGAGTGGCAAGGTATGTTGCATACTTCAGAGGCAAGAACGAAGACCACAAGATTCATGAATTAATTACTTCAGCAGCAGTTATGGGTCTGACTGCATCTGTAATTGCCATGCTGGTATCACCGATGTTATTCGAGTATATGGCAGGAAATGTATTTGACATACAGGGCAAAATTTTGGACGTTATCAAAATCATGATTCTTGCAATTCCTGTTACCATTCTTTTGAACGTGGCAGTAGCAATCTACAGGGGATTCGATCGTACGAATGTAAATATGTACTTCTATAACCTCGTAAGACCTCTTTCTCTGCTTACATTTGCTTCAGATGCCGTATTCTTCCGTTTATCCTTTCATGGAATTGTGTTTTATGGATTTGCTTTCCATGATATTTACGTTCGGTTTAATGTCAGTTTACTTTATTAAAAGACCCCCAGTTGAACTGAAGTTAAAACTTAAGTTTAGCGAACCTACAAAGCAATTAATCAGATATTCTCTCCCCCTTTTGATAACTTCGACTCTGTTAAACATTATGACCTGGACAGCTACTATGATGCTTGGTTATTACAAGTCAGCCGAGGTGGTGGGAGTTTACAGTGCAGTATCTCCTCTGGTAGGGTTTTTGGGCATGCTGATCGGTCCTATGGGTTTTGTATATGTTCCTGTAGTGTCAAAGCTCTGGGGAGAAAACAGGGCCGGATTAGTCTGACCTATCTACCAAATAATGACCAAATGGTGCTTCTTGCTCACGTTTCCGATTTTTGCATTGATGTTTGTGTATCCCGAATTTCTTCTTACAAATATCTACGGAGCACAATACGTAAGTGGAGCTTTAGTCCTTCGCATCCTCGCCCTGGGGTCCATAGCAAACTCATACTTTGGATTTAACTACCACACGATAATGGCATCCGGAGATTCTGACTTACTTATGAAGTGCTCGCTAGCCAGTGCGGGAATGAATGTCCTTCTCAACTTCATACTTATACCTCAATACGGAATAATAGGGGCAGCAATTGCATCTTCGGTATCATTTTTATCAATTGAGGTCTTCATGACCTTTAAAATTTGGAAGAATCAGAATATTCATCCTTTTACTTTGACTTACAGAAGACTAACCTTTATCGGCATCCTCATGGTTGCGTCTATGCTTGCAGCTAGAAATGCACTCCTGCTAACCGGAGCAAACTGGGAATACGCAGCCTTTATTATCCTTTACTTTGTGGTCGTCCTGTACGCAAATATTCTGGATGAATATGAACTGAGTATAATAGGTGAGATCAGGAAGGAAATCTGGTATAATATTGGCGTCCGAATACCTCACCTGCTCAGAATACGTGCATAGTAAACACAACTTGCAGGAAAGAAATATTAGAGAAGAAGATAATTACTGAATAAGGACCATGCACATAAAACCGATAATTACAATTGCACTGATCATCTCGGCTGCTTTAATGGCTGCAAAATTTTCTCCGGGAATCAACAATGAGCAGTTCAGGGAAGGTAAATATATTCATATCGACAGCGTTATAATAGTGTTTGACAGGACTTATGCGAACGTAGATGTCGAATATCGTCTCAGTCCCTTCGCTGAAGCATATATGTTCCTATTTGGGAGCAAGAATCTCGAGCCCAAGATTAAGGAGATTTTTGCTAACTTTACGGAAGTAAATATCCGGCAGATCGGAAGTAACAGTGCTTCACTCCAGATAACTAATATTTCCAGAAAAAAAGACCAGTACTTCCTTCATGATTCCCGAGAATTCGGGATGCGGCCGGGTATCCTTACCCTTGTATATCCAGACGGCACTAAGAAAATTTATCAAAACCCAATATCCACTCAAGATACCTTTTATACATATGAAGGTTTGCTGCAGCCTTGAGAACGAGATTTAATTCATCTTTCAGGAATATATTTAACAAGAGAAATCCAATTTCCTTTGATAGCGATGGGAAAATTCAATCTAAAATGTCTGAAGTGCGGAAAAGAATACGATCAGCGGTACAGGCTCGCCTGTGAGAACGATAACTCCCTTTTGCGGGCGGTTTACTGCGAAAAAAGGCTTGAGTTAAGAAACCAGCCTGGAATGGGAAGGTTTTATTCCTGGCTTCCGATCCAGGAGGAACTTACTACGGATGCCGGCTCCATTACATACAAAAGCGAGGCACTTGCAAGGGAACTCGGGCTTTCAAACCTTTATATAGGGTTCAGCGGGTACTGGCCTGAAAGAGGAGCTTTTATCAAAACTTGCAGTTTCAAGGAACTGGAAGCTTACCCTACAATGCAGCTTCTCAAGGAAAGCGGGGGAAAAGCCATAGTACTTGCCTCTGCCGGGAATACGGGTCGAGCTTTTGCCCATGTTTCGGCTTTGACAGGAACGGATGCCTACATAGTAGTGCCAGATTCCGGAATTTCTCAGTTATGGCTGCCCGAAGAGCCGGCCGAATCGATTCATCTTATAGGTATGAGCCCGGGAAACGACTATACTGATGCTATCAACCTCGCAGGAAGGATTGCAAAACTGCCTGGCATGGTACCTGAAGGCGGAGCCAGGAACGTCGCCAGAAGGGATGGGATGGGCACCGTAATGCTGGATGCGGCAGTAACCATTGGAAAGATGCCTGACCATTATTTCCAGGCCATGGGAAGCGGTACAGGAGGGATTTCAGCGTGGGAAGCCTCACTACGCCTGAGGGTCGACGGGCGGTTCGGACAAAAACTTCCAAAACTTCAACTTTCGCAGAATCTTCCTTTTGCCCCCATGTACAACGCCTGGCAGGCAAAAAGGAGGGAAATTATTCCCGAGCTTGATATGAAGGATGCTAAGAAACAGATAGAGCAAACCTATGCAACAGTCCTTACTAATCGGGCTCCGCCTTATGGGGTCACTGGAGGGCTCTATGATGCGCTTATCGATACTGACGGTATAATGTACGCAATTACCAGAGAAGAAGCCCTTGAGGCTAAAGCCCTTTTTGAATCTATGGAAGGGATCGATATCCTGCCTCCCTCTGCTGTTGCTGCAGCCTCCCTGTTTAAAGCTGTAGAAGACGGAAACGTCGAAAGGGACGAGATCATTCTGCTGAATATTGCAGGTGGAGGATACGAGCGGCTGAAAGAGGATTTCACACTTTTCAAGATCCCGCAGGTAGCTACTGCCAGAAATCCCGATATTCCCTTAGAGGATCTGGATATCTAATATTGAATACTATGAAAAAGAAAAGGAAAATCAAATTTGAGGTATTTGCGTGGCAAATCCTGAAGAAGAAGTCATAAGGATAATGAAAAAAGCAGGTATCGACCTTACTGCAACTCTGCCCTGCGACCGGATTAAGAACCTGCTTCCCCTGGTTTCGGAGAATTTTCCTGAAATAAGGTTGACAAGAGAAGAAAATGGTGTAGGCATTTGCGCAGGGGCTTATCTTGCGGGGGGAAAGCCGATGATGCTGATCCAGAGCACAGGACTGGGAAACATGATCAACGCTCTGGAATCCTTAAATGTAATATGTAAGATTCCATTACCTGTACTGACAAGCTGGCGTGGGGTTTACGGAGAAGGCATTGAAGCTCAGGTCCCCTTTGGAGTCCACCTGCCAGCTATCCTAGAAGGTGCAGGGTTGAAATACACAATAATTGAAGATGATGGACAGCTTTCTTTTCTTGAAAACGTAATAAAAGACGCCTTTGAAAATTTAAGGCCTCATATAGCTCTGGTCTCGCCGAAAGTATGGGAAACGTCGGAATGCTGCGCCTGGGAAACTGCCGCCACGCCGGAAAAGCCGGAGGTCATGGAACGGACATGCAGGTTTAACCTCACAAAGGAAAACCTCAAGCCAGTTATGCTCAGGAACGATGCGATTTGCGCAATTGCATCCCACCTTGCTGATGAGGTTACAGTAACAAACCTCGGAGTACCCTGTAAAGAGCTTTATGCCTGCAAAGACAGAGATCTCAATTTTTATATGTTTGGCTCAATGGGGCTCGTCTCATTGATAGGTCTTGGCCTTGCCCTCCGTATAGAGAGGAAGGTAGTGGTTTTTGATGGTGACGGAAGTCTTCTGATGAACCCTAACGCTCTTCTTGAAATTGGAAAAGAAGCCCCGAAAAACCTGATAATCATTGGCCTTGACAACGGCGCCTACGGCTCCACGGGCTCTCAGGAGACCTGTGCCATGCGCTTTGTTGATCTGGAAATTCTTGCAAATGCTTGCGGAATTCAGAATACGGCTAAAGTAAACAGCAGAGAAGAGCTAATAGAAACCTTCAGGAAGTTTCGTGCCATGCAAGAACTTTCCTTAATTCATGTAATCCTGAAACCAGGGAATACAAAAGCCCCAAACATTCAGCTGAGTCCGGAAGAGGTTACAAAGCGCTTTAAAGAGGCTTTAAAGGCAGAATTGTCTCAATAGTCTATTATAAACAGGCTGATGAGAGAATTGACAGATGAGACCATTAACAAAAGAGAAAAAGGTTACGATGGGTATAAACATGAACCTGAAAATCTTAGTGGTCCAACTGTAGATAAATTTTATGCTGAAGACCGGCAAGCTCTTCGGAAGTGGTTTGAAGAAAACCATTCTTCTCAGTTTATTCGATCAGGACTTTTAGTTTTACTCTTTCCATCTTATTCTTTCTACAGGCTCGTTGATCCTGAATCGACCAGTGAGAACCTTTTCTTTTAGTTCTTCAGCAGCTCTCACTGCCCTGGCACGGTCTGACTGGCGAAGAGTTACTTTAATGTCCCTCAGGCAGCCGCCGGTTGTGCATTTAACCGAGCCCAGGTTTGCACTGAAGGCTTCCCCTTTACATCTTGAGATACAGAGCCCGCAGTTAAAGCAAAGTTCCAGATTGCGTACAGTTCCGTTTTCTCCTTTGCTTACAGCACCCATCGGACAGGCTTCCATTACGCAGCAGTCTCTGCAACTAATGCATCTTTCGGGCTCGTACTTTACATTAAGGTCTGCATCGTCCCAGACATCTCCGTAAGTAATCTCGCAGAGAGGGATCCTGCCTGCCAGGTCTACCAGCTTAAGGGGGATTTCCCTGTCCAGCTTCAGGATATTTTCCAGCATTCCCTTGTGGAGGATCGGGATAGGGACAGCCCAAGTGTTGATTATTTCCGGACCGGCAGAGGTTACAAAGCCTCCTATATATTCGGGCTCCATGTCATGCAAATCCGCAAAGCCGGTCAGGTTAGGGTTATCCGGAATGCTCCGGGTGCCTGAGCCTGTAACAAATCCTTCTGCTCCGTTGAGAAGCACTCTTGTCCCGATTCCTATTGTCTCGAGTTTGGGGTCATTTTCAATCGGGTTTAACTCCCCGCAGCCGCAAAAAGTCATTTCCCTTAACTCACCTTCAAATGGCAGGGCATGGAAAATAGTATTAATAGGCTCCTTTCCGGGATTTACGAATGCCCGGTAATTCTTGAATGCATGCCTTGTTGCATAGAGCCGTGCAAATGGAATTTCAGAAAGCCTGGTCTCGACTGAAAAGTGCTTTCCTTCACTGGTAGTTACATCCACTGTAATGGGCTTTCCATCCACCATTTCCCTGAAAAGGTGACCGCCTCCGTAGCAGGAATCACACTCGCTATGAGCTGTCCCAAGTACGATTAGGTCAAGAATTCCAAGCCTCTCGTTTGGGCAAGGGCCCACAACTGCCGGGACTCCGTTCAACAGGACATCCGAAGCTTTAACAAAAGAATCCGGTTCCGAAACTTTGAAAGAAAGGACGGCATATGTTCCGCTCATAATGCCGCGGGTCGCAGTAGTGACCACATCTATATCTTCAAGTCTTATTTCCTTCCCTATGCGAACCCTTTCGCTAACTTCTGCAGCCGTAAGAACCACGGCATCTCCGGTATCAATTTTAGCCTGAATTTCAGGGATTGTACGGCGCTCCCCTGTATTATCTGATGCTCTGTTCATGTTAGCCGGTATATTGTGTTCATTCTATTTTAGAGGGTAGGATGCCTGAGAATTAGACACTTTAAAGGTGATATCCAGATATGGAGGGGACAGTTAAGCATGCCCTTTACTTCTCCTTTTTCTTCTTTTCGTATGATTCCTTCAGTTTCTGGAAAGTTACGGATTTGCCATGGCCGGGGTAAAAAGTCCTGCACCCAGTAGCAATCAACTTTTCCCAGCTCTTTAAAAGGTCGGGTACATTATTTGCAAATGGGGGGAAAACTGTCCCGGGGATGACATTGAAAAGGGTATCCCCAACGAATATGACTTTATTTTCAATGACGAGACTCATACAGCCGGCAGTATGGCCTGGGAAAAGGAGTCATGCCTTTTTCCAGGTATTCCTTGTCTTCTGCATGAACCAGGACTTTTGCCCCGCTTTTCTCTTTTATTTCAGCAAGGCAGCCCACGTGGTCACAATGGGTGTGGGTGAGGACTATCAGAACTATATCGGAAAACGTGAGATTGTTATTTTCGAGAACAGCTTGGAGGTTTTTGATTTTGCCCGTGTATCCTGCGTCCACAAGAATTCCTCGGCTGCCTGAGATTATCAGGTAGGAGTTTGAATATCCCATTGGGACAGTAATAATACTATAAGGATTGTCGTTCCCTAACAACCTATCACTCTTTGTACTACTACTGTTTAGCCTGTCGGTTTTGCTGGAAATCATTCTAAATGCCCCTATAAAGATGCGAAAAGTTTACTTCTGCCGCTTTTTCATTTCGAACATTTCTTTCACTGCTTTTGTGCCTGCCTGCTGTAAATATTTGGCGTTCTTTGAGGTGGAAAATAATGTGGGAAACAGCGATTCAAGAAAAACGTTACTCAATTGGAACTGGAATGGAAAATCGGTTACAAACGGTGCAAAATGTTTTAACATTTTCAAGACTGCGTCGAGTAGAAAATACCCGGGCCATCCAAAACTTATATAAATAATGATGTGTACTATGGAGTTGCATTCTGTGCGAGAAGGAAACCTAATAATAGGGCTCGTGGTCTAGACGGTTATGACGTCGCCTTGACATGGCGGAGGTCCTGAGTTCGAATCTCAGCGGGCCCATCCAACAACTTGCCGGAGATTTTTCTGGAAAGTTAAAACCACCACATTTTTGTGTGGAACTTACGTAGAATTATCGGTATTGTTATATATGTCTGCCTGCCCAGGTAGCTCAGTGGGAGAGCGCTGCCCTGAAGAGGCAGTTGTCCCCGGTTCGAATCCGGGTCTGGGCACCATATCACATCAGTAGTGTAGCGGTCATCACCGGGCGTTGCCAACGCTCGAACCCGGGTTCGAATCCCGGCTGATGTATCTAATATTATCGAAAAAAAACGAATCAAGAGAATTTAATATTTCTCAGCCTTAGTTTTTTCTCGATTTTATTTTATCCAAACATATCTCCTATTAGTACTTTTTGTCCATTTTTGAGGTATTTTTCTCATAATGTCCAGTTCTCCACAGATTTTAAGCCTTTGAATAAATTATCTCAGGATTCGTCTTCTTAACGCAATTTCAGATCTTTTTCAGTCAATTTGTTTAACAGAATCCGGCTCATTGTTAACGTAGCTTGCTATCTAAATTCAGGATAGATGATGTCTGTGGTAGTGGAAAAAACATATGTTAACCGCCCCATCGTTAACCACAAATTAATTAAAACATAAAATCATTATAATTATTGGATATATGTCTCAAAGATTCAATTGAGTTTGCTTTGAGGGATCTATACCAACTATGTTGCAAACCTGAAAAATCATGAGGAGATAGAAAATGACGGGAAAGTTCCAGAAAAGAAATGCAGAACGCAAAGGCATCAAAAAAGAACATGAACTGGAGCAGAAGTTAATAAAGGGAATCGTAGATGAAATTCAGGCAAGCGGCGGTGGATCTACTGAGTGAGTAAAAAAGTACATGTAACAATCCAAGCTGGAGAGATTTCCGAGCAGACCGTAGAAATAGCTGAAAATACTACCTACGAAGATCTGCTTGATACCTTGAAAATAAATCAGGAAACAGTCCTTGTATTAAATGAAGGGAATGCTGTTCCTCTTGATGGGGCAGTAACTTCTGACAAACTTACAATTTTAAGAGTTGTCACAGGGGGTTGACCTGCCTGAAAGGCGCTCTCTTCTTTATTACAATTTTTTATTTATAATGTGATTTCAGCTTTTTTCACTTATCTGTAACGTTTGCTGCGTTTCTGTAATTTGCTAAGTTTCTGTGCAGCATCATGGTTATGGCTTGCAGTGTTTCGTCCTTTTAACTTATTTCATTAACCAAATGGATGGTAACAGAATTAAATAAACAGGTTGAGCCAAATAGAAATTTTTTTAAGATCGTTTTTATATATCTACTCTCTGAATCGAATAATGAAGAGGGTAAGATCAAGAACACAATAACGAGAGGCTTCGAGCTCCAGGATTACAAAATAGATGGGACTGAACTTTACGGCTTCTGGGCGGATTTACTGAGCAAGGAAGGATTGATAGTTGAGGTAAACTACAGCCCCGCAGGTAAAGAGTCTTTCAGTCCGGAAGAGATGGAAGAATTCTCAAGCACCTATGCAGAAAATATGACAGCTTTAAGACTCAGCTTCCGGAAAACATAAAAACATAAGATGTGAAGCAACCTTCAAAAACGTCGAAGAAAAGGTTTACAGGACCGGCCAGTCAGACTTTAAACCAGAGCCAGATAGATCTGAAGACAAAAATTTGGAAGAATTTTCAGGTTGCTTACCGCTTCTATGTCGAGTACTACATTTAATCATACACATTTTTTCTTGAGCCATAATAAGGTGATAAAGAATGTCCGGGCACTACAACCTCATTTCCTGGAACGTCAATGGCCTTCGGGCTGCAATTAAAAAAGGCTTCCTCGACTTTTTGTTGGCGCAAAAGTTCGATACTGTCTGTATCCAGGAAACTAAAGTTTCTCCTGATAAGCTTCCGAGGGAAGTCAAGAACATTCCAGGCTATTACAATTACTTCGTATCAGCAGAACAGAACGGCTACAGCGGGGTAGGAACCTTTTCAAAGAAAAAGCCCCTGAACGTTGAAACTGGCATGGGATTCGAGATATTTGACCGGGAAGGCCGCTTCCTCAGGGTCGACTATGAAGATTTTATTCTAATGAATGTTTACTTCCCTAACGGAAAAGCTTCTCAGGAGCGCCTGGACTACAAAATGGCTTTTTACGACTTCTTTTTTAATTACTCAAACGCCCTCAAAGCCGAAGGCAAAAAGCTTGTCATCTGCGGGGATGTAAATACAGCTCACAAAGAAATCGATCTCGCCCGCCCCAAAGAAAACGAGACTATCTCAGGTTTTCTTCCCGAAGAACGGGCCTGGATGGACAGGTTCTTCGCTTCCGGATACATTGACACCTTCCGCATGTTCAACACAGACGGTGGAAACTATTCCTGGTGGTCGGTGAGAACCCGTGCTCGCGAAAGAAACGTTGGCTGGCGGCTGGACTATTTCTTAGTCAGCGAAAACCTTCGGGATAATGTAAAATCTGCCCCGATTTACAGCGAAATAACAGGCTCGGATCACTGTCCAGTAGGGCTTGAACTTGAATTTTAGGTTTAAAATTTGTTTTACTATATTTTATCATGTTTTTTACATAAAAATAAGTCCGTTTGAGCGAGCGGAATTATGAACATCAATTAGTCCTCTTGAGCGTAGCGAAAAGGACCTCGTGCTCCCGAAGCGAAACTCGGGTGGCGAAACTCGGGTGTAATTCACCAGTAAATATCGTAATTTTTCAAGATCCCAAGCGGTTTTATCGAATAGCCCGCGTTCGGATTAAGTGGTGTAGGCGCACAGAACTGCCCGATTTGCATAACAACATAGGCATCGCCATTAGTACAATCAATGAACACCAGGCCTCTATCTGTAGTATTAAATGCATTGCAAGCGTGACCCGCGGCGTCTATAAAATCAACACTAACCCAGGCACACCGTATGCCTGCTTTTTCAGCATTGTTCTGGACACGTTCAGCATAATCGCCGCATGTAAACTGTCCTTTCTTATATTCAATTTGATCAGTTGTATCAGATGCTATGAACTTTAGTAACTGGGCGTAAGTCGTATCGATGGCGCTGGCATTTTGTACAAGCGTTATCCTGTGGCCATCCGCACCTACGTAATATGATATGCCGGTGTGCGGATGAACACTATCTGTTACAACTCCAGCCATTGGATATCCTAATCCCACCATGAACCCCACCAGATAGAGTATCATTTTAGACATTTTTAACCCTACTCATCGTGGGATTACTGCTATGTCTATAAACCTGCCGATTCTGTTATTTATTATTATATTTAGATAGTTATATCTCGGGACGACCTGTACAATTTACACCGGCTGTCCGTGATAAATCGATGGTTTAAAGAATATGGATTAAATATGCTCTTCAGATGTTAAGGTAAGTTTTTCAATGAGTCTAAAGTCGATAGCGAGGGAGAATCAAAGGTATACGGAACCCTAATGACTAATTTCGTATACAGAGTCTGAATACCTGGAGCACAAAACAATCCATTACGGATTTTGTGATCAAATTTACTTATTCGATAGTTAGGGGGCTAATGCTGTTGATTCTCAGCTGCCCGCGTAAGTTCTAAATAAGATCTAACATAAAATCACTTTATGAGGTAGACGATATGAGAAAAAAGCATGGGATCGCCATGAGTTTGATAGCAGCACTGGCAGCTTTTGTACTGGTCTTAATAATTGGTGTGGTTAGTGTGCCTTCGATAATTTATATAGGCCTTAAGCATTTGAAGTACAAAATCAAGTTGTAGTCAGATTGATTAAATTTATCCTCCAACTAGTTAGAGGTTTTGATGCATTGATTTCTCAATTCAACCGGCAAGTCCTACAATGAACACAAAGCCATGAGTCGCCTTTTCTTCATAAATATTGAAATTCATCTTTACCAATTCCTTTACATCTAGAAATATGCTTTATAATGATAGTGTCGCAAAAGTACCCAACTGTCTAATATATAATAAAATGTTATACGTTTTATTTTCTCCGTTTCTGTCACAAGTAGAACTATTTATATACAAGTAGATCTATTTATTAAAAAATAAAACTATTTAATTCTTAGTGATATTATGTTTTCTCCCAGAAAAGGAAAGCAGACTACTTTCGTTTATGGACCTGAAATTTATGAGAAACTCGTACCTAAAGATCATCTTC
>JADGNM010000046.1 GCA_017883485.1 Methanosarcina sp. | reverse complement strand
GCGGATGACTGAAGTACCATTGTGTGAGTTTAATATAGTTAAATTATATAAAATCGATAGCAAGATTGATACTTTTTCCTTAACCGATGACCAATGAAGCCATCTTTGAAAACTGGAAAAAAAGGGAATAAGCTACCTTTAAAAACTGGAAAAAAAGGAAATAAGCTACCTTTGGAAACTGGAAAAAGAAAATATTTTTTAGGGTTAATTTCAATTTCCTTGGTTCTGATCATAGCAGCATATATCCCACTTATCTCTTATGTCTCACATTCCCAAGAAGCTGATAGATCTGGAAGTGCAGATCTTCCGTATTTTCTTACTAATGTCCTAAATGAGGTCCCTCCAGATTCGACTATTATCGATGTATGGCAAATCGTTGAACCACTGAAGTATTTCCAACTTGTGTACCACATAAATCCAACTGTAGATATTTTTGGTGCAAGTTATAAAGAATGGCCAGATCGCATACAAGAAAGGATAAACAGAAATGATGTCTATCTATTTAGGGAAAATCAAAATTTAATGAATAAATATAGTGAGATACCTGTTCTCACTATGCCTGGTGTGGGAACCCTTTATAAAGTTTATTCAAGTAATCCCTCCTTTTCAGTGACTGACCCAGCGACTCAACATCCTGTAAAAATTATTCAGCGGGAAGCTAGAGACGATCAATTATAGTCTCATCAAAACAAAGCAAAGATGTCTTTCAAGTCTTCGGTGGCTCATATGCCATTCATTTATTCCTGAATTTCATAAAACAGTCAATAAGCAAAAAGGTAGTTTTCGAAATCAAGGATAGAATTCTTATTTGCTTCGAAATACTTCGCCGTTTGAATCTTCTGTTAAGATTTGGCAGAGTTACTTCCAGTGAATAGTCTTAAATTCCCATTTACTCACCTTTGATAAGATTTAGGTTTAAAAGCTTCTAGCAAGCATATTGAAAGTAATAAGCTTCTACATAGTCTTCAAAGATTTCAATAAATCTTCAGATCCTAAGAATGTTGTCCCAAAAGGCAGATAAAGATTAGAGCCTGCAGATAGATTACAACACTGCCAGATAAACACCTCAGGCAAAAACACTGCTGAAAAGAAATTTTGGGATGAATTACATCCCGATTTTTTTCTTCATCATCTTCTGAATATTGAATTTTCCGCCTTTAAAGCCTTTAAAGGCTGTTTGCATGGTCTTGTGGTATTTCAGAAGCTCTCTTACCTCTTCAGGACTGCAGCCCGAGCCCCTCGAAATCCTTTTGATTCGTGAACCTCCTATGAGTTTGGGGTCTGACATTTCCTCTTCTGTCATTGAGTCCATGATGACCCTATAATTCTTCATCTTGTCACTGGTAGCCTGGAACATTTCGTCTGATAACTTCATGCCTCCCATACCTCCCATTCCCATGGGCAGCATGGACATTATCTGTTTGAGAGGTCCCATCTTGTTCATGGCTTCAATCTGTTTGTACAGGTCCTTGAGAGTGAAGCGTCCCTGCATCATGGCTTCAACATTAACATCTTCTTCGCTCAGTGTCTCCTCAGCTTTTTCCATCAAGCTTTTGAGGTCTCCCATGCCGAGCAGTCTTGAGATGAATCTGTCAGCTTCGAACTTCTCGAAATCCTCCGGAGTTTCCCCAATCCCTATGAAGGCTATAGGAGCTTTTGTTTCAGAAACAGCTGAAAGGGCTCCGCCTCCCTTTGCTGTACCGTCAAGTTTAGTTATAATTACGCCTGTAATCCGTACGGAATCGTTAAATGCATGGGCTTGCTGGCTTGCCTGCTGTCCTATACCTGCATCCAGAACCATAAACTTGTGGTCTGGCTTTGCAGCAGCATTAATTCGTTCCATCTCATCTATGAGTTCGGCTTCAAGAGCATGCCTGCCTGCGGTGTCCACAATTTTTACATCGTATTTTTCAAGAGCCTTGAGCCCGTTTCTGGTAATCATTACGGCATCAGGATTTCCTTCTTCCCCATAAAAAGCGACATTGAGCTTGTCACATAGAGTTTTAAGCTGGTGATAGGCTCCCGGACGGAAAGTATCTGCGGCAATAACTCCTGCTTTAAGTCCTTTTCTCTGAAAGTAGCGGGCAAGCTTTGCGACACTTGTGGTTTTTCCGCTTCCTTGCAGCCCAACCATCATAATGGTCTGGGGTTTAAGCTGGATATCCGCTCCCTTACCAATTATCTCCATGAGTTCCTGGTAGACAATGCGAATTACATGTTCCCTCGGGTTCATTCCTGCAGGAGGTTCTTCTTTCATCGCACGCTCTTTGATCCTCTGGGACATCGCCATAACTAGTTTTACGTTTACATCGGCCTGGAGCAGAGCCCGCTGGATATCCTTTATTACTTCGTTGACCGTGCGCTCATCAATTCTCCCCGCGCCGATCAGCTTTTTGAGTGCCCCCTGTAAGGAGTCTCCTAGTTTTTCCATTACCATCTGAAAATCGTCCTGTTAAGTTTTTGAGAATGAATGAAAAGATAACTTAACTTTTTTGACCTTGTGTAAAAAGTATCATTTCCTTAATAAGCCTTGAGTTTCTGAAGCTTAAAAAAGATATAGGTAAATGAATCCTAATTATAAATTAGTAGCTGGCTATAAAAAAGTTACCTGGTAATAAAAATCAGAAAGATATGTACAACATAACCTTAAAGATATGTGCAAAATAATATGTGCAAACATATTCAGAAAATGTGTACAAACATATTCAGAAGAGAACTTCATTATAGCGGGGGATGGATTCGAACCATCGGTCTACGGGTTATGAGCCCGTCGGGATCTCCTGGCTACCCCACCCCGCTACAGGGTAAATTAGTCAGGTCGCTTTACCTGAGACAGCTATCTGAAAATACTAACTATCACTTATATAGTTTTCGCTTAATTCCCTGTTTTCCAGGATTATTAGGTTTAAGTGCTACTTCTAAAGAACTCCGAACTTCATTTTAATTTGTGGAACTTTTTTTCTACTCACTGCTATTATCTGAAAGAAGCGCTGGGGCTCTGCTAAATCACTGAAAAACTCTGTTAGATTTCCGGAAGATAGTGATGATACTAAAAGAATAATGTAAAAAAGGAAGAAGAGACACGAAATGTGAAACCTTATCTCACAAAACTTCAACATTAAGCGTAAAGTTATCTTCCGTGCCGGTTATATTCTCCCAGGGTCTTTTATATATACCTTTTACCTGTTGGCTGCCTTCAGTCACGGCTTTTATTTCCCAGATATGGACCCCTCCGGCACCAACTAGAGGTTGTTTATTGTCATTAGAAGACTCAGGAGGATAATAGTTATCGGAGACGTTATTGAGTCCCTGGCTCAGGTTTAGTTCCCAGGAATAACCTGTAGTCGGGTTTTCCTTGAGTCTCAGATAAAAAGCCTCTCCATTCTTGAGGCTTATGTTCTTTCCGTCGTCAGATTCGGTTATCACCTGCTGTCTCGGCGGCATATGGTTGGGCTGCTTATTTAACATGTTATCAACCGCAAGTTCGAATGATTCCCTTACTCCATTTACATTAACTGTGTAGTTCCCGGCTTTAAGTCCTTGCGCATCAAGGGGTATTGTTTTATTGAAGGGTACTATCGCCTGCGTACAGACTGCGTCTTTCTGGCGCTTAGTGCTGATATTAATTTTAAAGTTGTTTTCTTCCTTTTCAGTTTTTACCTCGTTAATCTCAGTACAGCTATCAGGCAGGTAACCTTGTGCTACCACCTGTACCTTTACTGGGAAAGATTCCAGCATTAAAACTTGAATTGTTTCCACAACTGCAGTGCCGTATATGTACTCTTTCCCATTAGTTTCCTGACCGCTGGTTGCGTTATCTGCTGGGGTTAAATTATCTGTAGGACTTATGTTACCTGCCGGTTTAGTCTCCGTACTATTCTGTCCCTTATTAACACAGCCGGAGAGAATGATTGTACAGACCAGAAGCAGGGTTGTCATGATTATCATATGTTTTACAAATTTATTGTTTGGTACTTTTTTCATTATTTCCCTCTTACTTCTTCTGATATATTTATATAAAAAAATTGCTTTTTCGGATTTATCCTTTGCTTAAGGAAAAATATAATATACATACTATTCTTGTATAGCTGAAAAACGGTTTCAAATACCTATCTTAAGTTGTTTGCATGTGATTTTGTACTATCCTCAAAAAAGATCTCTCTTTGCAAGCAAAGTTTGCAAAGAGAGTAGAAACTCGGAAGAGTTGGTTTAAGAGCTTTCAATTTAAATTAGTCTACCTGGCTTTATCCCTTTATTTCCTGAGCTTTATCTCTATAGTGCAGGATCAGATCTTCAGCCCACTTCATAGGTGCAGGCTCAATGCCTATTATAGTCTCCTGGTCAAATGCTCCTTTATAGGTAAGAAAATCTGCACTCATGAAATACTCAGTTTTGATAATCATGGCTATCTTTAACTCACCAACGCAGACTAAAAGCCTCCTTTTTTCCCCCGCCATATAAACTTCCAGCTCTTTTTCAAAATCATTTTTCAATCTTTCATCAATTTTTTGCGTCACTATAAGGGTTATTTCGGTATCCTCTCCTTTTCTCTGAAATATTTCGGAGAAGATTGGATGAAATATCGATGAAAGCGAGAGTATCTTTTTTGATTTTCGTATGTTTTCCAGAAAGATGTTGGGAGGTTCAAAAATGTTATCCGGATCGGGCTCAATCAGAGAACAGGATTTTAGCTCATTAAGCCTTTCAAGGAAAGAATGGGGTATGCTGCTAAGATCACGTTCTTGCCAGTAATTCAAGTTTTCCTCAATAACCTCCAGAGTATTTATCAAAGGCTCCATTTTTTCGACCAATATTTCTGCAAGAGGAGTAAGTTTATATTCTTTGTTTTCCTGAAAGATCAGACTTTCCTCCTTCAATTTCTTGATTTGGGGAAGCATTCCTGTCGGTGTAACGTGCAGAATAGATACAATATCTTCTATTTTTCTTCCTCCATTTTTGAGCAGGAGCAAAAGATCTCTCCTTTTCTGGGACATGAAAAGCAGGTCTATTAAATCTTTATCCATGATTTCACTTTCCAGATCTTTAACTTCTAGTGAAGATTCATTCTTATTCTGTTTTCCAGGATGCCTCCTGAAAAGCTTGCCAATACCGGAAGCGACAACTTAAAGATTTTTTGAAACCTTTTGATTGCACCACGTAGGATAGTGAGAGTTTAACACATACCTTTTAAATATTTCTGTTTAATCTTTTACTTTATTATCTTTAAGAAGAAAGAAACCTTAAAGTTTATGATCTAAATTATGTATTTCAGAAACGGATCTTGGAGATGCCTGCATCTAAAATAGTGAGTGCCCTAACCATATGCGCAGAACTCCGGATCAAGGAGGTATTTGAATAAAATCTTTCAAATGTGTGTTTACGAACTGGGATTACATCTATAATTTGTGCCGAAATATCTCAAAGGAAATAAAAAACTCGGGATACGAGCCGGACGTAATTATTGCGCTTGCCAGAGGAGGCTGGTTTGCCGGGCGCGTGCTCTGTGATTTTCTGGGGCTGGATGATCTGTCCAGTCTGAAAATCGAGCATTATGTAGGTGCTCCGGCTATTGACAGCGGTGAGCCCTACATCAAATATCCCCTTTCGGACGGCGTCATAGAAGGCAAAAGAGTGCTTATCGTGGATGATATTGTTGATACAGGAGAAAGCATGTTAAGTGCGAAGGCTTACGTGAAAGGGCGAAATCCATTAGAAGTTAAGACTGCTTCACTACAGTATCTTGGGAGTTCGAAAATCGATCCTGATTATGTAGGAGAGCGGCTGGAGGATTGGGCATGGATGGTGTATCCCTGGAACTTTATGGAAGATATGATTAGCATCCTGACCAAATGCATGCGAAAGGATGCCAAAAAGCTCTGGAGCCTTGAAGATTTCAAACACAGTCTTTACATTAACCATGCCATTGATCCAGTTGTCTTTGAAATTACGCAGCCAGGAAGGATTCCGGAAGTACTGGAAGAGATGGAGAGAGTGCGCAGGATCGGCTCAGAAATACTCAACGGAAAAAAATACTGGAAGCTTTTATAAAAATGAATATTAAGCAGTAAATACAAATATACATATCTACCCAGGGTATCTATTTAAAATACTCACTGAGATATCGTTATAGATACAGGGATGAGAATGTCCTTTAAATTATCCATCCGATATATCATTATGCAGATGTGCTTTTTAGGATGTTCATTTTAAGTGTCTATTTAAGTATGGTACCTAAGTAAGGTACCGATGTATGGTTGTATTATTTTCGACAAATCAGTTTATACTTATCTAATTGTCGGTGAATTCATGCCCCACAGATGCACCAGATGCGGAACCATTTTTGAAGACGGAGATTCGGTCATCTTAAGCGGCTGCCCGAACTGCGGCTGGAATAAATTCCTTTATGTGAAAACAGAATCTAAAGGTTCGGAGGACCAGGTAAATCCCGCTCTGGAAGAACAGAAACTGGATCTAGAGTCCTCTCTGGATGAAGTTGTCAGAAGTATTGATGAAGCTCTTTCTTCTGAGCATGAAGGTAAAAAGCAGGAACCTGAAGCTGAGAGGAAAATAGATGAAGATAGAGTAGAATCCGTAAGAATTCTTGGGCCCGGTTCTTACGAACTTAACCTTGACTCTCTCCTTGAGAGAAAAGAGCTGGTTATGGCAATCAGAGAAGAAGGCTCTTATGCCCTGCATTTGCCCTCGGTTTTCAAACAGAATAAGGATAAAAACAAAAATAAAACAAAGTTAAAAAAGTAGAAATAATTTCCAAATTTCTGAGAATTTTCCAGAAGTCTCGCATGAATTTTTGAAAGTTACCTTTTGTATAACCCTCATTTTTGCATAGCTTTTATTTATGTACCTTTACTATTCTTCCCATGTTATATAGGCGATACAATCGTTTATATAGTATCACTAATAACTACTGGTTACTATCTAATGCATATCCACATGCATCAGTCTTCTGGGTAAAATTACTGGGCAGGGATTTTTTGCAAACTTGTCAGAATTCACTCAGGGCGACATGGTTAACAAATTATCCGAAAGATATACAAAATGCAAAAGTTGAATATTATTACTGAAGGTCTGCAAGATTTCGACGACTATCATAGGGGGAGAAATGGATCCTGCAACATTACTTGACATTCTGGGAAACGAAAATCGCAGGAAGATTATTCAGCTTCTTGCAAGCCGCCCCTGCTATGTCAGTGAGATCTCGGGCAGGCTGGGAGTAGGGCCTAAAGCCATAATAAGTCATCTTAACCTGCTTGAGCAGGCAGGACTTATAGAGTGCAGCGTGGATGAACAGAGGCGCAAGTACTTTAATATCGCAAATAATATGCGGCTAGAGGTCTCAGTGTCTCCATACACCTATAACGTGATACTTTATGATATTGCTCTTGATAAGGAGAAAAAAGTAGAACATTCGGTTACCGAGAATCAGGAGACCGCTGCCAGGGAAAGGTCATCATCCTTCTTTTTGAAACTCAGTAGTAGACTTCAAAAACTTAAAATAAGGCAGGAAGAGCTTGTGCAGATGCAGCAGCAGCTCCAAGCCGAGTATACGGAATTGATGGACTGCTGTCTGGAATCAATTGAAGAGGTTGCCAAGAACCCTATAGAGTGTGAACTTCTGTTTGAGCTTCTGAAAAGTGAAACCACTCTAGCTGTCTTATGCTATAACCTGCGCCTGCACCCGAGCATTGTCAATGATAACCTGATAGATCTTGCTGAGAGAGGGTTTGTTGAGTACAGTATTAAGAATAATCAGCACTATTGGAAACTATGTGAGATGGAGTTGAAAATAGATGATTGAGGAAACGAATCTGAGAGTAGCTGAAGCTTATCATAAGGATGTAGGCAGGGGAATTGCGAGAATAGATACTCTGCTAATGCAGCAGATGGGGCTTGTGAGTGGGGATATAATAGAGATCTCAGGAAGAGCCAAAACTTACGCAATCGTCTGGCCAAACGTAGAACGCGAGCAGGATAACAGGATCCGTATGGACGGAAACCTGCGCAGCAATTCAAAAGTAGGGATTGACGACAGGGTCACGATTAAAAAAGTCCAGGCAAAACACGCTCAAAGAGTTACCCTCGCTCCTTCGCAGCCTGTAAGGCTTGTGGGAGGTACCCATTACATTCTTAGAATAATTGAGGGAAGGCCTTTGAATAAGGGCCAGCAGATCCGGGTTGAAACTGTAAGCAACCCCTTGACATTTGTAGTTGCATCTACAAAGCCTGCAGGGCCTGTGGTCGTTACCAAGGATACGGAGATTGTCATCAAGGAAAAATCTGTTGAGGAAATGAAGATTCCAGGAGGCATCTCATATGAAGATATCGGTGGGCTTAGGCGGGAAATTCAGCTTGTCAGGGAAATGATCGAGCTGCCGCTAAGACATCCAGAATTATTCCTGAAACTTGGGATTGAGCCCCCCAAAGGGGTTCTCCTGCGTGGGCCGCCCGGAACGGGCAAGACACTGATTGCAAAGGCAGTTGCAAGTGAAACTGACGCCAATTTTATCACTATAAGCGGCCCTGAGATCGTTTCCAAGTATTACGGAGAGAGTGAGCAGAAGCTCCGAGAGATTTTCGAAGAAGCTGAGAAAGACGCACCTTCAATCATATTTATAGATGAGATCGATTCCATAGCTCCTAAAAGAGGCGAAGTCACAGGAGAACTGGAGCGCAGGGTAGTTGCCCAGTTGCTGTCCCTGATGGACGGGCTTAAGAACAGAGGTCAGGTAGTCGTAATTGCAGCTACAAATCGCCCGAACTCGATAGATGAAGCTCTCCGCCGCGGCGGTAGGTTTGACAGAGAAATAGAAATCGGAATTCCTGATCGGAATGGCAGGAAGCAAATTCTTCTCATTCATACCAGAGGCATGCCTATTGAACAGGATGTAAGCCTCGGTGAAATTGCCGATGTAACTCATGGATTTGTGGGAGCTGATCTATCTTCCCTCTGCAAGGAAGCTGCTATGCATGCTCTCAGAAGAATAACTCCCGAAATCGATATTGAAGAGGAACAAATCCCACAGGAGATCCTTGACAATCTGGTGGTTACAAAGGAAGACTTTAGAGAAGCCCTGAAGAACATAGAGCCTTCAGCCATGAGGGAGGTTTATATTGAAGTCCCGCATGTAGGCTGGGAAGATATAGGCGGACTTGAAAACGCGAAGCAAGAACTGATTGAAGCTGTGGAATGGCCCCTGAAGTATCCTGAAATATTTAGCACTATTAATGTAAAGCCCCCTAGAGGTATATTGCTATTCGGGCCCCCGGGCACGGGTAAAACTTTGCTTGCAAAGGCTGTTGCAAGTGAAAGCGAGGCTAATTTCATCAGTATAAAGGGTCCGGAACTGCTCAGCAAATATGTGGGTGAATCCGAACGTGCGATAAGGGAAACTTTCAGGAAAGCAAAACAAGCCGCTCCGACTGTAATCTTCTTTGACGAAATTGATTCCATGGCTCCTCAAAGAAGCTCCGTTTCCGATACGCATGTCTCAGAAAGAGTTGTCAGTCAAATCCTTACCGAGCTGGATGGAGTGGAGGAACTTAAAGACGTGATCATAGTTGCGGCCACTAACCGGCCGGATATGGTGGACCCTGCCCTGCTCAGGCCTGGCCGTTTTGACAGGCTAATCTATATCAAGCCGCCTGATAAAGCAAGCAGAGAAAAAATATTTGAGATCCATACACAGGGAAAACCCCTTGCGGAGGATGTCAAGCTCTCGCAGCTTGCTGATATGACCGAAGGTTATGTGGGCGCAGATATTGAAGGCATCTGCAGGGAGGCTGCAATGCTTGCCCTAAGAGAGATAGTTACTCCAGGCATTGGCCGAAAAGATATTGAGGAGAAGGCAGGAGAAGTCAAGATTTCAATGAAGCATTTTGAACGTGCAGTCCGCCGCGTTAAGCCTACAACATCCAGAGAGACTATGAGGTCATATGAACAGAATTCCGAGCTCTTTGCTAAATATGCAACTGAATCAGAAGAAGACCTTGAGGCTGAAGAGCAGGAAAAAGAAATCGAAAACAAAAACATTCCAGATTTGCTTCAGGCTGAATAAGTCTCTGCCCGAAAGGCTGATAAATCTCGACCTTTTAAATTTTTGGTTTATTAAAATGACATTTATTAATTTATTGAAAGAATATTTGTTAGTTTATTAATACTTACGTAAGAATTAAACTGAGAACAGATAACTTAATAATGGAGTGCTGAGATGGACAGAGATAATAGAAGAAGAAACTTTTTCGATGAAATGTTCAGAATCGATTCTGTTCACGATATGGATGAAATCTTTGATCGCCTCAACAGGGCAATGGGTATGAGCTTGGAAAATTTTGGACAGCATCCCTTCATCTATGGTTTCTCTGTAACTCATCGGCAAGGGGAGAATCCCGAAATTCGCGAATTCGGGAATATCCCTACGTTTGAGCAGATAGAGACTGGAGATAGGCGTTATCTTGACACGAGAAAACCCCTTATTGATATTCTGGAAACCGAAGACAAAGTGCATGTGATCGCTGAAATACCTGGAATTGAGAAAGAAAACATTCTACTAAACGCAACTGATTTAATACTTGACATCGAAACAATAGATGGGAATCCAAAATATTCCGAACGTGTGGAGCTGCCCGTGAAGGTGGACCCCCAGAGTGCTAAAGCCACATACAAAAACGGCGTGCTGGAAGTTACCATTAAGCGGCTGGAATCCAGTTCCCGAACTTCAATAAATATTGAGTAATTGATAGGGAGCGCGAGGAAAAGCAGAGGTAATAATTGTGGGCATAAGAAAAAGAAAGGATTTCTTTGAAGATTTTGGATCTGAACTTTTTGACAATTTGGAAGAAATAATCGAAAGTATCCTGGAAGAAATGGGAGAATCCGTTCCCTTCGTTTACGGATTCTCTATCATTCGGCGCCCGGGAGAAGATCCCGAATTCAGGGAGTTCGGAAATGCTCCGGAATATTCTCAAAATGAAGGGAATTTCTTACCCTCCGAAACAAAAGATCCTTTAATTGATATTTTTGAAAACGGGGAAATGTTACACATCCTAGCAGAATTCCCTGAGGTTGGAAAGGAAGATCTCATGCTACGTGCTACAGCTCAAAACCTCGAAATCAAGGTTATCGGCCCTTCCGAATACTCGGAAGACATTGAGCTCCCAGTCCGCGTGGACCCAAAAAGTGCAACAGCAAGCTATAAAAATGGAGTGCTTGAGGTTACATTCAGACGCTGCGCTGAAGAAGAACCTGTTGAAATAAAGGTTAACTGACATGAATTTAGCGAGAGATTAACAAAAATATAAATAATAATTTATTACTAGGGAGCGCAGAGGGTCACGGTGTGCCAAGAAAGCTCATTTATGCATCAGTATTGATGCATGAAATGTGCTATGCTACAGAAAAGA
>JADGNM010000377.1 GCA_017883485.1 Methanosarcina sp. | reverse complement strand
AGCGGATGACTGAAGTACCATTGTGTGAGTTTAATATAGTTAAATTATATAAAATCGATAGCAAGATTGATACTTTTTCCTTAACCGATGACCAATGAGTTTGTTTTTAAACAAGCTAAAAAAGAGAAGGTGTAACTCCTAAAAAAGATATAAAATCTCCTGAAATAATAAAGAGCGGATAAGGAAAATTTAGTCACTCGAATTCCGATTAAACTCGAAGTTGCATCTGACGCCCTCAAGATCAAAACAGAGATTACAGGATTGACACCTTGTCTTTTTAGCATCTTCAGATTTAAGTCTCAAAACAAGATCAGGCTCGCAGATAAATGCCCTGCTCATGGAAATAAGATCTGAGAACCCTTCTTCGAGCAGATATTCCATAACAGGAAGAGACCGGATGCCTCCCACAAGCATTACGGGGATATTTACTGCTTTTTTTATTGCTTTAGAGTATTCTTTAAAGTACGCCTCTTTAACAGGCGAGGTAATCGCAGTTCGTATGGTTACCGCACCTGCTTCACTTATCCCTCCGCTAACCTCGATTGCACATACTCCAGCCTTCTCCAGAAATTTTGCAGTCTCCGCAGCCTGTGAAATAGTAATCCCCAGTTCTGCCTTTTGAGAGCCTGGCCGAAAGCCGTCGGTTGCATTCATTTTTACAAGAACGGGAAAATCAGCCCCAGCTTGTTCTTGTATGCACCCGACAATCTCCGTAACTATTCTTGCCCGGTTTTCCACTGAGCCCCCCCAGCGGTCAGTCCTTACATTTGTATATGGAGAAATGAAATTACTTAAAAGGAAACCATGGGCGCAGTGAAGCTGCACTCCATCAAAACCTGCTTTTTTTGCCCGGACTGCTGCTTTTGTAAAAGCCTCGATCATTTTCATGATTTCCTGTTCCGTCATTTCCCTGGGCATAACTGCTGCGTGCCCATCCTTAACTGCAGAAGGAGCCACAGGAACAGGATATGCTTCAGAAGTAGTTGCCTGCCTTCCTCCATGCACTATCTGGAGCACTATTTTACTTTTGTACCTGTGCACCCTTTCGGTTATCTCCAGGTAAGGTTCAATAAAACGGTCATCGTAAATTCCCTGCTGGTAAATATCGCTCTGCCCTCCGGGAAGAGCATAAGAATAGCCGGTTATTATCATCCCAACTTCACCTTTTGCAAGCTCTTCGTAGAGGTCTCCTAGCCTGGAAGTGGGCTTCCCGTCCTTTTCGGCCATGAATTCATGTGTTGCGGACCTTACAAAGCGATTCTGGAGCTCCAGGTTGCAGACTGTGATAGGGTCAAAAATCATGAGAAAAAATAGGATCGAGAAGGGTAAATAATTATCCCGGAATTTTGAAGATTTATTTCTTCAAGCTCCTGAGTACGTTCTGCAGGAAACCCTTCTTTTCGAAATACTGCTGGTGGTAATCCTCAGCCATATAGAAAGCGGAAACCGGTACTATTTCGGTTACGATAGGGTTTTTAAAAGCTCCTGACTTCTCAAATTTTTCTTTTGAGGCAAAGGCTGCAGCTTTCTGTTCATCGTTATGGTAAAATATGACTGATCGGTATTGCTTCCCTACATCAGGTCCCTGTCGGTCTTTTGTGGTCGGGTCATGGATTTTCCAGAAAACATCAAGCAAAGTCTCATAAGACACTATTTTAGGGTCGAAAATTACCCTGATGGCTTCTGCGTGACCGGTATTAAGGGAACAGACCTGTTCGTAGGTAGGGCGTTCAAAGTGTCCTCCGCTGTAGCCAACAGCGGTTGCAACCACACCTTTAACCTGCCGGAAAGCTTCCTCAATGTGCCAGAAGCAGCCGGCGGCAAAAGTGGCTTTCTCGAGTCCATTTCCCGGATTTTCAAAGTCGTCTGCGCTATTTTCGTTTGTTCCTTTATTTCTTGTATTCTCCTCCACCATTGCACCCCCTTTCAACAATATCAAGTTTTACTGTACTTTCCCATCAGTTCCCCTTCGGCAATGATATGCCCTATCATCTCGCTTTCAAGTTCTTTTCTGCTTGCTCCCTCTTTTAGCTCAAACTGCTTGTCAAGCACATAAATTCTGATGAAATACCTATGAGTGCCTGAGGGAGGACACGGTCCCCCATATCCAATTTTCCTGAAATCGTTCATTCCCTCAATCCCTGGTATACTGTCTTCTTCTATTTTTGCTATAGGTCCTATATTCCAGACAATCCAGTGAGTAAATGTCTTCATGGGAGCGTCAGGATCGTCCATTATAAGAACCAGGCTTTCAGCCTCTTCAGGAATGCCTTGGAATTCCAGAGGAGGACTTATATTCTTCCCATCACATGTGTACTTTCTCGGAATAGTACCATTGGATTCAAATGCGCTGCTAGAAACCTTTATACTTTTGATGTTCATACTCTCATTCCCTTTGCCAGTACCTGGAGATTCTTTGCTTATAGGTTTCTCACCCTCATTTTGAACACAGCCTGAAATCACGAGCATTCCTGCAAGCAAGAATACCAGAAGAAATGCATCGGCCTTCTTTTTCATATACGCACCAGTTCCTTAAAGCAGGAAAACTGCTCAACACTAGAATGTTAAAGCTAAAGAGATATAACCTTAAGGCTTGCTTTCAAAGAGCTCGCAGAATTTAACTTTAGAAAGCTCAGGTTTAATCTCAAAAACTGATCAATCCAACTTAATAATGAGACTTGACTTCAGACTTAAACTCCGTTATCATTTAAGATCTCAAATATACGGCCCTCAGATATAGATTCGGCTCCTCCGCTAGATTGGCTCCTCTGCTAATCTGGAAAAGCCGTCTTTGGAATGATAACCTGTACGAAGCTGTCCTTATAAAGCAATTCCTTGAGACCAGAGCCTGAAATCCTGACACTTCAAAACAGGAAATCAGTCTTCTACTTCAAGGGTTTGAATTATGTCATGGACTGTAAGTTCTCCATTAGCCACACGCTGTACAAGCGGATAAATAAACTTGCAATCATCAATTGCCGCCCAGCGTTTTTCTCCTATGGTTCTGACAACCTCATCCAGTATATCGCCGCATTTTTTACAATATTTGTCTTCGCTATCTGCTCCACAAGATTCGCATTTCATTGAAATACCCCATAACTTAAGAGGTCATTAAAAATAAATAAATTATGGTGGTATGTGAGTATATTTGTACAGTAATGAAAACTGGATACAACATGGAGACAAATAGGATAAAAATGAGAGAGCAAAGTGAACTACCCCTCCCTGAATTCTTCGCCTTTCGGCTCAGTTTCAAGGGATGAGCTTCCTACGAGTACATTCTCTCATATGGCTTCGATTCCTGAGAA
>JADGNM010000045.1 GCA_017883485.1 Methanosarcina sp. | reverse complement strand
TCCATTTGCTGTCATCGATTTCGCAGCAAACAAGGTATTTGGTTTAATATGGTCTAATGATGATGTTTTCATCTGGTAATGTGACATAGTCAAGCTACTGGTGGAAACCTAATTTACAACAATTATTTTAATAACACTGTAAATGTAAATTTGCAAGGGAATAAAAAAGCGCGAAACACCTGGAACACTAACAGGACGACAGGGAAAAATATCATAGGCGGCTCTGATATTGGTGGAAATTATTGGGCAACATCTGCAGGAAATGGTTTTTCCCAGACTCATTTTGATGTAGATGGAGACGGCATATCCGAAGAACCATACTCTCTCAATGGGGTAAATATTGACCATCTTCCTCTAGCATTTCCTGCCCAGAAGCCAATCCCTGTACTCCCTGAAGCAAACTTCAGTGCCAATATAACACAGGGTTATGCTCCCCTCTTGATCAAGTTTACCGACTTTTCCAAATATGCAACCGGAAGAAACTGGGACTTTGAGAACGATGGAAATACGGACTCCATAGATGTAAATCCGGTCCACATGTACGTAGCTCCAGGAAGTTTTACAGTTAACCTGACAGCAGTCAATAAAAACGGTACGGACTCAAAGCTCTTTGTAATATCTGTTTTAGAACAGCCAGTACTTCCTTTAGCAAACTTCAGTGCCAATTCAACCCAGGGTCCTGCTCCTCTTCCAGTCAAGTTTACTGACCTGTCAGAAAATGCCGTTTCCTGTAACTGGGATTTTGATAACAATGGACAGTTTGAATCCTCCGACAAAAACCCGGTCTATACATATACAGTCCCCGGAACTTATACCGTGAACCTGACAGTAAGCAACGCAAATGGAAGTGCCTCAAAACTTAGTATAATAACTGCCACAGACGGAGGTCAAAATAACTCAGGAGATAATGGAAGTACCGATGAAACCAGTGGGAGCATCAGCGGGGGGCACAGCCATAGAAGTAGCGGTGGAAATGGAGTTGCTGATAGATCTTCTGACCTCTCAGGAAATATTGAGATTAAAGCAACTCCGAAAACCTCGGTTTTAAACAGAACGAATGAAACTAAAGTAGGAGTTGAATCCGCTAATAGAACAATTAATGAATCCAATACCTTGAATAAAGGACTGGAAACTAAACAGAAACAAAGCTCAGGTATACCCGGCTTTGAAATAGATTGCGGAGTTTTGTGCCTGCTCGGTGCGTTCTTGTATTGGAAAAAGTAAAACCTTATTTCATATTTATCATTACAAATATTTTTATAACATAATGGATAAATTACAATTCAACAAAGTAAATTAATTTAAGTATGGCGTAGTGTTAGTCTGTTCATGAATGGGAAAACCTGTTCATTTACGAGATTGCGGCATAATATGAAAAAAAAGTCCCGGTTTTTCTGCCTGGATTATGAATCAAGCGCATTAGCCTTCATTAAGTATATTTATAAGGATTTTCTTTTTCGTCTCAAATCCTTATAGTATATACTATCTGATTAATCAATTCTTCTCGGTTTCAAACACGAGATGTTGAAAAATAACACTAGAAAAACAGTTGACAAGAGAAAATCTAAGGTTTTTACCAAATATTAAGCTTAGTCTAAATAAATTTTCATTAAATTCATTCAAAATTTTATTGAATAAATTAACAGGTGTTAGTTGTGCCGGATAGAAAGTTAAAAATATTTTTCTTTGTCTGCTTCCTTATTCTTGCAGATATTCCTTCAGTTTTGTGTATAACTTCCGCGCCAATTATTTATGTTTCTGGTGATGAGAGTGGTGATTTTAATTGTAATACGACAAATGCGGACTTACAGATTAACGAAGCCCTCCAGTTCGTGGCAAAAAACCCTGATTATACAACTGTTTACCTCAAAGGCCCGTTCACATATGTCATAAACGATACTCTTGTTATCAGCAGCAGTACAACTCTTGCAGGCGACTCGAGTGCAACAATCAAACTTGTCAGTAATGCTAATTGGAATGTCTCGAAGCCAATAATTGAAGAAAACAGTTCTGGAAGCCATGATATTACTATTCGAGGTTTTAAGATTGACGGAAACCGCGAAGGAAATACCAATGTAACTAGTGGAAAAGGCTACTATGATCTTATCCACCTAACTGGCTGTCAGAATATAAATGTATGCGATATGTACCTGACTAACAACCATGGAGATGGGTTGAAAACAGACTACTGCTCAAATATAAAGTTGTACAACAACACGATATACGAGTTGGGTCATGATGCCCTTTATGCCAGTTACTGTTCAAATGCGGAAGCCTACAAAAATACGATAACCTGCAGGACAAACAGCGGCCTCAGGTTGTATAATACGAATAATGCAAGTTTCCATGATAACGTTATTACTTCCAATAATGCCGGAGGGGTGGGAATTGAGATCCAGAAGTGTGGAACACCTACAATGGATAATATTGATGTATATAACAACACAATATACAGGACTGCTCTCGCCGGGATCTGGATTTTCGGATCAAATTCCTATCTCCCATTATCTGCTAATGTTAAAATTCATCATAACCGGATCTATGATACCGGAACCAATTCAAACAGCAATGTAATAGGCGGGATCTTATCCGACGGATTCAATGTTCTCATTGAAAACAATGTGATTGATGGCTCATATGGGGCTGGTATTGTACAGAATAAGATCTATTCTCCATATCCGGCTGACTCGGGGTATGTGGTTATGGTAAGAAATAATATTATTGCGAACATTCGAACGTCAGAAGCTGGAGGAAATGGATATGGGATATATAACCTGCTGACAAACACACACTCTTTTGTCCTGCAGAATAACTGTTTTCATAATAATACAGGTGGAGACTTTATCGGTGTTCAAGCCTCACCTTCAGATATAGTAACAGATCCTCAATATGCAGACTGGATTAATCATGACTATCACCTGAAGTCAAAAGCAGGTCGCTGGGATGGGGACGGTTGGGTAAATGATAGTATACGTTCCCCGTGTATCGATGCCGGAAATCCTTTATCGAATTATTCTAACGAACCGGAACCCAACGGCAACAGGATCAACATAGGTCCTGATGGAGATACTTGCTATGCTTCAAAATCAGAATTGAACTTGCCAACACCGACACTTCCCACTTCAAGTTTTAGCAGTAATATAACAAGCGGCTATGCTCCTCTTCCCATCCAGTTTATAGATGTTTCTCAGAATACAACTGCGTGGAACTGGGACTTCGGAGACGGTACCTATTCAACACAGCAGAATCCAATGCACACATATTCTGCAGCAGGAAATTATACAGTAATGCTTAGTGTAAGCAATGAAAATGGCACCGATTCAAAAACTTCTACAATAAATGTTTCAGAACATTCAGTACTTCCTGTTGCAGATTTCAGTGGCAGCGTTTCCCAGGGTTATGCTCCCCTTTCAGTGCAGTTTGCAGACCTCTCACAAAATGCAGCATCATGGTACTGGAACTTTGGTGACGGAGCGGTTTCAACGGAGCCAAATCCAGTACATACTTATTCCTCAGCAGGAAGCTATACTGTTACTCAGACAGTAAGCAATACAGACGGTACAAATTCAAAGTATGCGACGATATCCGTATTAGAAAGACCAATAATTCCTGTTGCAGACTTCAGTACCAGCGCAACCAGCGGTTATGCTCCTCTTTCAGTCCAGTTTATGGACATTTCACAATATGCAACATCAAGAAGCTGGGACTTTAATAGTGACGGAATTACCGACTCAAGCATTTTAAGCCCTATTTATACATATACAGTTCCTGGAACCTATACAGCCAGTCTGATGGTAAGCAATGCAAACGGCACAAATTCGAAAACAGCCGCAATATTTGCTTTAAAGCCAGTACCTCCCGTAGCAAGTTTCAGCAGCAACGTTACCTCAGGAACCGTGCCTTTGAATGTCGTTTTTTCTGACACGAGTACAAACACGCCAACTTCATGGAATTGGAATTTTGGAGACGGAACAGCAAATTCAACTCAAATGAATCCGACACACACCTATTCGAAGGCTGGCAGTTATACGGTTACGCTTACAGTAAGAAATACAGCAGGCAGCAATACGGTCAGAAAGACGAGTTATATCACCGCTGCGACTTTAAGACCCCCAGTTGCGGCTCTCTCTGCGAATGTGACTTCCGGAACCGTACCATTAACAGTGTTGTTCAGTGATAAAATCACTGGTGGATTACGTGTTTCATGAGGGTGGAGTTTTGGAGACGGCACATCTTCAACAGAGCAGAATCCGGTGCACACTTACAGTAAAACTGGAAGATACACTGTCAGATTAACAGTAAGGAATGCTGCGGGCAGTAATACGGTTACAAGGTCGAATTATATTACCGTAAACACTTTAAAACCTCCTGTAGCTGCTTTTTCTGCAACTCCGACTTCCGGGAGTGTACCCTTGAATGTCACATTCACTGACAAAAGTACAGGCTCACCCGCTTCATGGAGCTGGAGCTTAGGAGACGGCACAACTTCAATAGAGAAGAATCCGGTGCACACTTACAGTAAAACAGGAAGATACACTGTCAGACTAACAGCAAGGAATGCCGCTGGTAGTAATACGGTAATAAGGTCAAATTTTATTTTCGTAAACGCCTTAAGACCGCCTGTTGCTGCTTTTTCGGCGTCCCGGACCTACGGAAACGCACCATTTAAAGTCACATTCACTGACAAAAGTACAGGCTCACCCGCTTCATGGAGCTGGGCTTTTGGGGATGGAAGTATCTCAACACAGCAAAATACGGACCACACATATAGTAAAGCCGGAAAATATACCGTTAGTTTAACAGCAAGCAATGCTGCCGGAAGGAACACGATAACTAGATCTGGCTATATAAATGTTGGAGCTCCCCTTAAAACTCCAGCTGGTGCATTTTCAGCGTCCACTACCTCAGGAAAAGCGCCGTTGAGGTTCAGTTTACTGACAGAAGTACAGGATCGCCTACTTCATTGAGGTGGAGCTTTGGAGATGGGACCTCTTCAACAGTCAAGAACCCTGTACATACATACTCTAAAATAGGAAAATATACTGTATCCCTGACTGCGGGAAATAATCAAGGCAGTAACACTAATAGAATGCCCGGATATATCACAGTCTCTTGAGGTATATTCATCACATCTCGCATTCCAAGGGTTCTGTGTAGTCTTCGGGTGCTGACCTAGGGACTGACCTCATAGCTACTGAAAAGTTTATTCTAACTCCCGAAGACTACACAGAACCTTAACTTTTTCCTTTATATCCCTGATACAATGCAGTTACAAGTTCAGGTATTGCTCTAAACGAACATATACTCCCGGCATAGTACAATGCACACTTTTCTTTTTCGCATACACAGCCTTCAAACGGCATGCCTGATGGGAATTTCATAGGGCAAAGTATGTCTTCGGTCATTGTTTCAACTCCTTTTATCTTTTTTAGTATCCACGTTCAGTAAGTCTGTTCTCGACCTATCTTAATCCATAATCTATAAAGGAAATATATTTTGCGTAAAGAATCTCGGTGTTATTGTGAAGATCTAAATCGTTCAGCATGAGACAATTGGAGTCCTTGCAGTTTCGGGGAATTGACAGTTTTGTAGTTCAACGTAGCTAAAAAATACTCACGCCAGAAGACTACACAGAACCCTTTTATTGAAAATTTGTTCTGTTAAGAGTCGTAGGGAAGGCATATCCACTTCGCGAATGTTCCTTCCGGAAACAGGAACATCCCAAACCTAAAAAACATAGAAACATCTAAAATTATATAAACATAAAAATCATCTTTCTAAATAAATTAATAAAAGGTGACATAAATATGCAATGTATCTACCTGCACAAAAGCGATCAATCACAAGAATGTATGACAGGCGTAGCATATTACGAAACAACCGAAGATGACAGACAGAATTATTGCGAAAGCAACAATTTTTTACAATGCCCTAGACTAATAGCAACATTGAGAGCCAAAGAAGCAGACGGAACGGTAACTACCGTGCAAAAAAAGTAACTCTTAACACGTAGAAAACCGCTTTATTCTCTACCCAATCGATCGGAGGAATCCTGGGCATGTCCAAGCCTGCCATAAAGAGATTAATGTGCAGTTTTCTGGAGCTGAAAACTATTAATATATTCGATGTTAGTTGAAAATGAATCTGAAATCCCGGATGTTTGAGGCCCCTCTTTACTAATTAAATTTTTCATAATTCAAAGATCTGCCCGTCATATCCGAGGGGTAAAAATATCGATTCGATATTATGTGGGCGAAATAGATGACTGAGATGAGTCAGAACTACTTCTTTTGCATTGAGTTTTTCTGCAAGCGCTGTAGCTTCTTCCGAGTTCATGTGTTTTTTGATACGGATGTGCGGAGGGACTATAGCATCGGCAATAAGGAGGTCCGGATCTTTCATTAGCTCCAGGCTGGCTTCGGGGATTTCCGGGCCTGTATCTCCGGTAATTACTACTTTTGTGTCCTTTTCGCGGATTATTACCCCAATCGGGACCTCTACAGGGGGATGGTCGACTTTAAACAGGGTAAACTGCAGCCCGATAAGCTCAAATGACTCGTAGAGCTTTAAATAATGATATCTGGGTTCAAGGAAAGAGACATACTGGTTTATGTAGTCCAGAGTTTCTGGAATTCCATAAACGTCAACTTTTCTCTGGACGCGGTAGAATTCCCCGAAGCCGGAGTAATGGTCGTAATGTCCATGGGTCCAGATCACTCCATCTATGAGGGAAAGGTTTTGCCTGAGAAACTGCTGCCTGAGATCCGGGCTGGTGTCGATAAGAATTTTACCCTTATCAGACTCGACAAGGATAGAAAAACGAAGGCGCTGGCTTTTTCCGCCCAATCTGGCGTCCTCGCATGCCGGGCAGTGGCATCCTATTTTGGGGGTCCCGACAGCATCGCCAGTCCCGAGCAGTGTTAGCTTCATATTTACTGATTCCTTCCGTACTCTTCTACACTCTCGGACTTGAGACCGGCCCTTTCATTAAATGATGTTACGGCTTCCAGCAAATCCTGCTGATGTAGTATTTTGCGTTCTTCCATGAGTGCAGTCAGGACAGCTTCTCTAATGACCATGCGCAGGTCAGAACCCGAATAACCGTCTGTCAATTCTGCAATCTCCCCAGTATCATAGTCTCCTTCTATGTGTTTGGTGACAATATCCAGGATATCTTTACGCATTTCAAGGTCAGGGAGAGGAAAATGAACGATTTCATCAAAGCGTCTCCAGGCTGCGCTGTCAAGCATACGGGGGTGATTGGTTGCGGCAATCAGGAGAACTCCGTGTTCCACAAGGCTGATCTCGTCGATGGCTTTAAGGAGGGTATTGACTGCCCGCTTGATAGCAGCATTTTCGTCAGATGTCCTTGCTTTTGCCACAAAATCCAGTTCATCTATGAAAAGTATGCAGGGATTCAATTTTTTTGCAAGCAGGAAGACTCTGTCAATGTTTTTTGCAGTCTCTCCAAGGTACTGGTCTGTGATCATGGAGAGTCTGACCTCTACAAAAGGAATAGATAGCTGTTCCGAAAGCGCGCGGGCGACAGAAGTTTTTCCGGTTCCAGGCGGCCCGACGAAAAGAAGTTTTCCTATATCGTGCAGGCCTATTTCCCGCAGGTATTCTCTGTGCTGGATAGCCTTCATGATTTTTTCAATTTCATCCTCCTGTTCTTTGGTTAGCACAAGGTCTTTGACTTTTTGCTTTACATCTTCAGGAGCGATGATGACCACTAGTTTAAGCATCTCTTCGCTTTTTTCTTCCTTCCTGATCTCTGCTATGAGGGATTCAATCCATTCCCTGTCAACCTCTTTGGGCCTTACTTTTAACTTTGTAAGCGCATAGTTTGCAGCCTGAACCTTTTTTACTTCTCCATAGTAATAGGCCAGGACAGGATTATATTCGATCCTTTCCTGCGAGCCTTCCTGCTTTTCAAACCATTCTGCGGCAAGTTCGAAAGCGCTCAGGCGAAGTTCAAAATGGGATTTGTCAGTAACTATGAAAGGAACGTTTCTTACAATTTTCTCGATGTCCTTAACTCCATACAGTTTTTCAATCCGGATAAATGTTGCTGTGATGGGTTTGGGAACTTTTTTTTCTACACTGCTCCAATAATTCTTCCTGATATTCTTAGGAAGGTCATTTACATCCAGTTCCGGATAACGGTTAAATATCTCTGCGGTCAGGAGCAGTTCTACAATATCTAGTATGGTGTTTGACATGTTTTTTTACCTGTGTGTGCTTGGATTAGTCACTACCAAGTGTTGTGCACTCAAATGCGGTAAGTTCTTAAATCTTTTTTTAAGTTACTGAACTTAATAATTGATTTTCTTCAAAGATAAAATTTGCGAAGCTGCCGACAGTAAAATAGAAAGTCGACAGGAGGTGATAACTTTATTTAGCAGAAGAAGTCTATCATCTACTTTATTCTCCAGGATTCGGGCAGTTTTCGGATAAAGCTTAGTCGAAATCAACTAGCTGTTTGTGTCTGATCTGGATGAAAGAGGTATTATACTTCCGGATTTAAAGCTTGAGTTTGGAAGAACTAACTGAGAGATTATTCTTGCGGACGGGATTTCCTGTGCTACCTGCAGGTTCCGGGGAAAGAATACCCGGCAGTCTATGGATAAAGACGTCTCCAGATTAAAAATATGTTAAAAATATGGAAACTTGAACAGCCTGATTATGGCTTTTAATAATTTTTTTACTGATTTCGGCATTAGCGCTTTCAATACTTTCATTTTTTGTGCTTTTTGTTCAAGGAATTTAGTGTTCGTTTTTATGAACTTATCGCTTTTACTATTTGTTTTCTTAATGCGGTCAATTGCCAGCGGAATATTGCTAGACCTGGATCACATTAAATGCTTCCGCAGAATTTGAATTTTTTTATTCGTGTCTGCATAAAAACCGGGATTTGAAGTATATTTAAATTGTCCATAAATGCTTGCAGGTTCCCACGGTAGTAAGTGACCAAGGATATAAACCATACTTCTTGAATCTTTAAATAATGGTGAAACTCTTGAGAAACTTGATATCGTTTTTATCAATAAAAAGAATAATAATATATATAAAAAAACGAAAGAATAAATAAGAAAATGTATTTTTCTGTAGCAAATTTTTTCTATAAATGAAAAAAAATTATATATTTGTCATACTGTTTTAAAGTTATCCATTTTTTTTTAGGATGGTACAGTTTAGTATCGATTCAAGGACATTTGATTGTCATAAATTAAAAACCCCGAAAATAATTAGGATCCACAAGATTTAATCGCAAATAATTAGGATCTTAAATGATTGACTTGATACCATTTCCCAGGTTTTTTCTTAATGCGGTCAATTGCCAGCGGAATCAGTTCTAGATTTGATCCCACAAATAAGTGAAGTCTAGACTGTTATTATAAGTTTAAAATTTATAAAGGGAGTTTTTTTAGGTGACGGAAAAATCTTGGATAGCTATCAAGAAAGGTTCCAAAGAGGATACGCCTTCTACTAAGAAGGTTCAGAAATCAGGCCTGTCAGCACTTAAAGGGATTGTTCTTGACCAGAAAAAGCGTGAAATCACCCAGGTCACATATGAGCTCAATGGCGTTTGGAAAGGGGCCTTTAAGGTCAGCAACACTCAGTACGATACGCTTTCAGTGCCTGGGGCTGGAGCAATTGCCAGTGAAGGTTTGCCCGAAATTCCTCTGGAAGGCATTTTTGTTGCTGTACCAAATGGTGCTACAAACTTTGAGGTAAAAATTATTCAGAAAAAGATGCAGGCCATTCCGGGCGCCTGGCAGCTAAAACCAGCTCCAAAGCCTATAACAGAAAAAGAATATTTGGCTGGGAAGGAAGAATACCGGCCCAAAAAGGATGTCTATGACTCCGATAAAGAGTTTCCCGGCAAGGATTTTGAGTTACTGGGCCTGAAGCATCTTGAAGGCATCCCTGTAGTCCACTTGATTGTTTATCTCGCGCAGTATAAACCGCTATCGAAAAGTCTGTCTGTAGTCGAAACCATGACAATTGAGGTCAGCTACGACGTTCCACCTCAAAAAGACGCTGTTCCGCGTACCCGGTCAGTCCGTCCGATGCTAAGCGACTTAATTCTTGATTTCGACAACGTCCATGAATTGACAACGGATAATAACAGAGATGCCAATGGGTCTATGGGAGCAGCCCCTCATACTTTTGCAGTACCGGATACCAGGAGCGAAAGTCTCAAACACGGTCTTACGTTGCATGAGCCTGTAAATGAAATAATTCACATTCCAATTCTGAAGCAGACCGACATTATCTCGGAGTATGTGATCATTACAACACCTGAACTGACTGCAGCCGTGCAGCCTTGCTCAACGCAAAATCAGGCTGGCCCCACTATGCTAAGATAGCCACAACTCAGGCTATCAGCTTTGAATTTCCAGCTGGAAACCTGGAAGATTCTATTAAGAGTTTTCTCTCCTGGGCATGGAGCAACTGGCGTGTTCCACCACGATTTGTCGTTCTGGCCGGTGATGTGGACAGTATTCCGGCGCACACTTATGCACAGTATTTAGAACACCCTATCTCTGATCATTATTATGCAGACATTCTTAATGACTTAAATCCTGAGATCGTTGTGTCTCGCATACCCACTTCAGATCCTTCAAAAATGTTACAGATTTGCGATAACCTATCCCGGTATGCTTCTCAGAGAGGCCCCGATTGGGGTGGGTGGCAAAATCAGGTAGTGCTGGTTGCTTATGAGGCTGATACGTACAAACAATGCTCTGACACAATTGCAACTGCTATTGCACCGCGCTTCGGAGTAATAAAACTTTATGGGGATAACAGCACTCGACAGCAAGTGATTGATAAAATGAATGCCGGTGTCCTCGTTGCCAACTACCGAGGTCATGGCTCTAAAACGGAATGGTCGTCAGCTAACGGCCTGAGAACGGCAGAGATCAAAGCTTTGAATAATGGCAGCATGCCGCCTATGGTCTTCTGCATTTGCTGCGAAAATGCCTGGATCGACGATCAGACAACTGAGGTTGTGGCCGAGACATTCCTCCGGGAGGGCAAATGTGTTTCTGTGCTGGGTGCAACGCGCGATTCTCCAACATACGCTAATAACCAATTCAACCAGTATCTCTGGCAGGCGATCATGGACTTTGGCGAAGTCACTCCCGGCGGAATCGTGCAAAGAGCCAAAACAATGATGATTCTGAACTATGGAAACGTTACAGAGTATCAGCAAGATGTAATTCTGTACATGCTTTGTAGCGACCCCACGGCTATTGTGGTTAGTACGGCTGAGTTCCTGCGCGGCACGTGGGACATGGATCATGATGGTTGGAAAGGCGTACTCGTCATTGATCGGATCTGGCAAGCTCGGATAGAGAAAATCGGTTCCTGTGGTTATCCCGTCTGGAGTTTGTCTGGCTCATATACGGGTCAGGATGGAAAACAA
>JADGNM010000376.1 GCA_017883485.1 Methanosarcina sp. | reverse complement strand
TTCTCAGGAATCGAAGCCATATGAGAGAATGTACTCGTAGGAAGCTCATCCCTTGAAACTGAGCCGAAAGGCGAAGAATTCAGGGAGGGGTAGTTCACTCATCATCGAAAAAAAGTGAATTCTAGTGAGCATTAGAAAATTAGTCTGCTTGAGCGAGCAAAGCGAGCGAAACAGACCTCGTGCTCCCGAAGCGAAATTCGGGTGCCGAAGCGAAACTCGGGGGCACAATTTTTTCCGTGTTTTTCCGCGTTTTCCGCGTTTTCCGCGGTTATATAGCTTGATTGCCCTTTCCGTGCCCTTCAGTGTTTTTCGTTGTTATCAGACCTCTTTTTCCACTCATCGGGAAGGATAAACTCTAATATTGGGTCTCTTTTCCCTTACTAACGGCTTTGCAAGGTGCCGCCTGGCGCAGGGTGGGACTTCATATAGTCCTGTTTCAATATTCCTTTCTACTTCATACCTGATTTTTGAGGAAGCCTGTATCCCGCACTTTTTACAGCGGAATCCCTGTCCCTGCCCTACAGATTTCATATGCTTTTTGCATTCCGGGCATAGGGGATTTTCTTCGATATAAAGGGGTACAAGCTTTTTAATTTCTATTTTTTCAATATTGAGTGTCATGGTAGTGACACTTCCGGAAAGTATAACCCTGTCCCCTGGTATGAGCTTCCGGACAAGTTCCCTGAAGTTTTTAGTAGGTTCGAATGCCGCACAATCGATCTGGCCTCCGCTCTCATCCTTTATCGGAAAAAAAACATGTCCTCCACAAATGGTTTTCGGGACCGCCGAAACGGTACCCTCAAGCCTGTAAGAATGCATATCCCGGACTTCAGCAACATTTGCCGCGGGAAGGAGATGCATATCCGTACCCTGATTTGTCCTGTACACTGCAAACCGGTCGACAGGCTCAGCCCTTATCATGCGTGCAGCTTTAGTAACGATCTCAGGGTTCACCCCTCTTATTCCGAAAAGCACCGGGTCGGCCGAATGAGGTACGCAGACTACAAGCCTGTTTATTAGATCTACGGTATCCCAGGTTTCCGGATACGTCTCCCTGTCAGCTTCAAAGAAGCTTTCCTTTTCTATTTCGCGTGGGGTTCCCCATTTACCCTTTTGCCTGTATGCCAGGTGTTCGAAAGTAGGATCCCATTCTTCGGGATTTAGCATAGCTCCGCAAGCTGCAAGGGCACCTATCAAACCTCTTCCGTTTTTGAAACCTTTTGAGGAAATTCCAAACTTCGAGATAAGACTTTTTGCCTTTTGAATTTCTATTACATCCTTTACAGCCTCTTCCAGAAAGTCCCTGAGGACAGGTTTGAGGGTTTCGTAATCCTTTTCCAGAATGAAGACAGCTCCAGGATTGGTTTTTTCGCACTCCATGCGTGCAAGTTCTTCTATCCTGGATAAAACATGGGCAATTACTTTCTCCGGGAAACAGGTTTTGAGTTTCAGGGCTACTGCTGCGTTTCCTCTTGTTTTATAGGGAATGGTAGGATTCAGACGCACAAGAAAAGGCAGGGCTTCTACAGTTCCGCAGGCCTGCAATTCGTCAAGCAGCAGAGCTCCTAGATATGTGGTGCACATGCCTTCACTTGAATCAGTGTCATCGATTCCGATAATCATTATTAATTCCGATAATCATTTTATTTCCAGGATTTCCCTTGATATTTTCTGCAAAATGTTCTGGTAACAGTGGTTTAGTTACTTTTCCTGTAAACTCCCCGGGTGATGCAGTTTTCGTTATTCTCCGGCTTATTTTACGCTGTAACATTTATCAATAGTAAAGAAACATATATATAGATGTTCAAACAGAGATTGATACCGGAATGACAAAAGAAGATCTCATACATCAAATAATTGATGTATTGGCCCGTGCTGGTTTTGCAATATCTGATCGCTGCAATATTCGTCCGAGGAGTTTTGACGTTGCAGCACGGAAAGGCGAAATACTGATACTGTGCAAGGCTTTATTTAATATTGACGGCCTGAATGAAGAAACTGCCAGGGAGATGAAGTATCTGGCTGAGTATCTTGGGGGCTCAGCAATTGTCGTGGGGGCTAAGACCAGAGACCAGATGCTTGAAGATAGCGTCGTGTATATGCGCTATGACATCCTTTCCCTGAACGTCCAGACCCTTAATGATTACTTCAACGAAAACATTCCACCGCTTGTTTCTGCAGCTCCCGGAGGGCTTTACGTCTCCATGGAAGGGAATACTCTAAAGAAAGCCCGGATAGATAAATCGATGTCTCTTGGAACTCTCGCTACCATGGTGGGGGTCTCAAGGAGGACTATTAGTAAGTACGAAGAAGAAGGAATGGACGCGTCCATAGATGTTGTGCTGCAGTTAGAGGACATCTTTGGGGTTGAACTGGCAAGACCAATAAATATTCTGAATTCTTACGGAAGCAGAAAGCTACGTAAAAAGACAGAATCCGATGCAGAAAATCAGATAACGCCTGTCAGGCCTATGCCGGAAGACTTGATTCTTAATACCATTTCCATGCTTGGCTATGATGTCCTTCCTACAACGCAGGCGCCTTTTAAGGCTATTTCACGCGATAAATCTTCAGTTATCCTCACAGGAGTAAGCGAATTCAATACAACCGTGATCAAAAGAGCTCATCTCATGAGCAGCATTTCCTGTGTTACGCATACTAAATCCGTTTTTATCATTAACGGGCATTCCAAAATAAAATCCGTTGAAAATACGGTTCTTATTGAAAAGAAGGAACTCGATAAGATAAATGATTCTCAGGAACTTCTTGATTTCATAGAGGAACGTAAGGAAAACGACGACGAGAATAAGGGTGTTTTTTAAGCCAGCAGAGTTGCGCCAGTCGAGTTGCGCCAGTCGAGTTGCGCCAGTCGAGTTGCGGCTCGACGATGCGCTGTCCGTTTCGCTCGCTTCGCTCGCTCAAGCGGACTAATTTTCCGAGTTTCGCTTCCCGAGTTTCGCTTCGGGAGCACGAGGTCCTTTTCGCTCGCTTCGCTTGCTCAAGAGGACTAATCTTTAGAATTGAATTGTAATTTTCCGTGCTTTCCGCGCTTTATGTGGTTATAAGATCTGTTGTAAGCTTTTCTGTACCTTTCCTTCACTTTGTGGTTTTTGGATATATCAGGTTAAGCTAGATTTACCCTGGATTCGGCAGGTACCTTGGTTTTTTTGAATATTTTTACGGGTAGCGTTTTTGTGTGAAAACGCATTAATTTCCACACTGAACATTATTGCAAGAATGGTTCGTTGTTTATATACGTTGTGAGATTTGAGCTAGATGTTAACCAATTTTAGATACGATATTAAATTTAATGATGTTTAAAAAC
>JADGNM010000375.1 GCA_017883485.1 Methanosarcina sp. | reverse complement strand
TTACTCCAATAGCTGTCATCGATTTCACTGCAAACATAATATTTGGCGTATGAGGTCAATGATGATGCTTTACTTGGTAATGTGACATAGTCAAGTTATGAAATCTTTACTCAAATCAAGATCTGTTGTTGGCCTATTAATGTAGTCCAGTGAGCCTTTTTCACCAATATGATATGTTTTATTGAAAAGTATCTCTGCTGTCTCCCGTTTTATTCCGAGATCTCTATTGTTCATATCTTTTTCCCAGATCTCCCGTAAATTTTTCATTACAGGGAAAGGCTTATTCCAGGTCTCCGGACGGTCTCTGTGGATTCCTGCCTGTTCATAAACCATATTAAGGGTCTCATCCAGGTAGGGTTCCATGTTATTTGAAAATTCGGAACTGAACCAAACCGAGCAAAATTTAATAAAAAGGTCTTTGTGTCTATCGTACGCTTTTGCATAAGCATAGGTGCCTGTACCCATGCTTTGCCTATCGAAAAGAATTTGTAACGGATTTATATTACTTCCATTTGGCCCTATGTCTACAATACAGGCATCTTCTTCATAATAGTCTGCTACAGCCCTATAATCCGTACCTGTATCTGCTTTTGGGGTTGTGTAGACTATCCTTGAATTTAACATATCGTGCATTCTCATCAGGAGAACAAGGAATGAAAAAGTTTTTCCTGCTCCAGTCGAACCTAAAAACGTGAGATGTTTTGCAGGGAGAGTATCAAGATCAATAAGTATATCGCTATTGGTTTTCAGATCTTTACCAAAATAAAGGCCTTTCTCATCGGTCCTACTATTCAGATTCGTAGATGTACAAAGAACCGCTGCGGTGTCGCTTCTGACTTCCACCCATGATTTAGAATCGGATACAGGGAAAGGAAGAGAAGCCAAAAACATTTCAAGCATGCGGCCTGTTGGGATATGTACCTCTATAAGTTCAGACTTCAAAATCGAAATAATATAACTCTCTGCAGTGAAAACTTCCTTCTCTCTGCCCATGATTGTGATTATAAAAGAAGAATGAAAGGACCTCTGAGAGTTAAAGTAAATTTGGCGGTAATTTGCAACTACATCTTCCCCTTCACACATTAAAGCAAGGTCCATTGAGCCGCCCGGATTTACCTTTTTTGCATGTCCCTGATTGACATTAACAGCAAACGACGTTCTCTGTAAGGTCTCCCTGGCTTCATCGTTCGGGATCTGTATAAGGCTGTGAGATATCATAACCTTGCAGCCCTCAAAACTGAGTTCCTGTATGCGTTCTATTGCCTTACTGGTCATCTCTCTGGGATATCCTTCTCCGTTCTTTTTAGGGAGCCCTACAACAAGGCAACGAACATACGTCCTCTGGTCGATTATAAGGTTAGTATCAAATACTTCTATACGGTTAGGTGAAATTAATTTACAGTAGGAGTCCCACCAGATTTTATTCCCTGCTTTTTCCTTTGATTCTCTGAATAGGTGTTTTAACTCCCTTCTTTTTGCTTGCAGTTTTCCCCATAAAGACATTACATCACCATCTCCGAAAACATCGTTCTATACGCTGTTGCAATCTCATCAGGGTCGTCATAAATTCGAGGTTGTAATTTTGCTGCCCTCATATTCTTCAGAAGCCCGGGCATGATTGCTCCGTACTGGATTCTTGCAGTTTCTAAATTCGGCTGCTCCCCCATACTTTGAAATGCGTAATATTTCCATGAAATAACAGGCGTCCCATCTTCTGAAACGTTATTATAAATCCCCGCTAAATGCTGATCGACTGCCTTTTTCCCATTGGAACTGTTGGAAACTTCTAAAAGGTACTGTTGAATTGGTTTTCGGGGCTGTAATCTGCTGCATGCAATCGTTTTAAAGTGGGTATTTGCAGGAATTCCGTTTACAACTTTCTCAATCTTCTTCTCATGAACTGCACGTTCTTCATCTGAGATTCTTACCGGGTTTGTTTCCATCAATACTCCCCATTTGTTATCTTTAAATTCGATAATACCGTCTGCGTGAATCTCGACGATAGGTACTATCCTTTCAAGGAACTGCGCCGAGACATCAAATTTATTGATCACATGCTTTCCTCTAACGTAGGCCCAGTTAAAACCGTAAATCAGGAACTGTTTTTCCACTTTTTCAGAGGTTGAGAAGTATTTTAACCATATAATAAGCCAGATTACGAGAATTAAAGCTAAAATAACTTGAAATATTCTATTTTGAACACTGCCAATTTTAAAAATAATGAATAGTGCAAACCCTACAAACCCCATTAAAACCCATGTAAAGGGGCTCGTGAAGTCTAAATACTCGTTTTCCTGTATTTTTGTAATCGTTTTTGAAGGCTTTGGGGGGTTATAAGGAGTTTCACTCATAACGTTGCACCTGCCTGAATCAAAATTTTTCCACCTTTTTTAATAATTTCAAAGTTACCGAAAATGAAATACCCACAAATCAAAGCTACAAAAATAGTCAAACAGATATATCCGATAGATTGAGCTATCATTGGCATATTTTTTAACGCAAGGATTCCAACCGAAGTTGCAAAAATAGCTGCTGGCTGCAATGCCAGAATCTGTATTATCATTTCAGTCGCGCTCTGTGCAAATTCCCTGGTCGGTTCAGGGACCCAGAGGACAGCAATAACAGTACACCCAATAGCTGTTGCTACTATTATATAATATCTGATAATAAAGAAGATAACAACACAAAGATCACATAAAGCCATTCCTAGATAAGTTATAAAGTTGTCAGGGCTTGGAGCAATGGAGCCCATTACATCAAACATTGCAAATTGACTGAGAACTTCCGTTACTTTCAAAGCTCCCATAAAGACAAAGTTTGCAAATAAGCTGATGAAGCACATAGCAATACCTCCAACGAACTTGGATGTTGACAAGTCTTTATTCGCGAATACGCTCTCTGTTACCTTCATCCTGGCAAGATTCCGGTTCATAAATTCTCCCAGGATGAAGAGAATTACAAAGAAAATTGCCAGATTATAGTAATTTTTGTAGAGATTTTTTACTTCAGGGATGCTGTAAGGATCTGGAATGTGAGTAATTAAAGTAAATAATGCTCCTCGAGTTTTCCCGAACTCATTATTTATTTCTGTGTTGTTTTCAAAAGTCGCGTACATATTATCGGCTGCACTGATGAACACTTTTTGCACTCCTTGTGCTACCATATCGGCGCCTGCATCTGTTACACTGTAATCACTGGCTGATGCAATTTTACACAATAGGAGAAGACACATTCATTGGTCATCGGTTAAGGCTTCATTCATTTCTCCGGTTGCTTTTTTGAATCATATCTTCTAATTCTTATTCAAACCATTCCTCTCTAAACCTTTC
>JADGNM010000374.1 GCA_017883485.1 Methanosarcina sp. | reverse complement strand
CTTGGGGTCACATCCTATCTGCATTACGCGCTTTCCGATCGAAGCAAGCGCAGCGGTAAGGTTCTGGGTTGTTGTGGACTTACCGATCCCGCCTTTTCCATATATTGCTATTTGTCTCATTAATCCTCCTGTAAGGTAAACGACAGCCTACTGGAGATTTAATAATATATAAAGATATTCAGTATAAAAATTAAGCGTATGTTTTGAAATCCCCTCAGAAAATCCATATACATTTCAGCAGGCATAGTTCGGAGCAATAATGAGAACTTTAAGAATTAACAAACTGTTCGATAATAATAAGTACATGGATTTTACGTACCTGAAATAATTTGGGTTAAGGTTAATTGTAATTACGATTTTAAAATACTAACTTTATTTTGAGCATGTGCAGGTTCAATGCTATCTATTGCCCCACGCTATAGAATTTTTGGCGCAGCTTCTGAGTATTGTCTGCAATTTTACCGTCAAATATATCCATTGGAATAATGGTGCATCGATATAACGGGCTTAAACTTGAAGCACATATTCAGTATTCTTCCAGATTACTTGAACACATCAGATGGAGACGAGGGGGCTCCAAAAAGGTGGTTTTATTATATTCAGGTGATTCTTCATCATACCTGAAAAAACCAGAAATCAGAAAGGAAGTTCAAATCGCAATTATAAGTATAGACATTTGTTATTGGGTGGGTGCTCTACCTGATAGCTCCTTCGCAAGTTCCATTATCTCAACCGAAGGTTTGCTGTCTCCTGCCGCGACAACGAAGCACTCTTCCTTATTTAGAGAATCTTTTACTACTCCACTCTCTGGAATAACTGCAACAACGTTTGTTTCAAGCACTCGTTCTATCTCATCTATCCACGTTTCATCTTCCAATCTTGCTCTATTCAGCACAGCGCCCAGAACCTTAATCTCTCTCATATCCAGAAGAGCCTTCATATTGATCGCATCTAATACAGAGGCTTTATCCGGGTTCATTACGATCAAAGCTTCTATTTCGCTCCAGAGTACATCCACTGCTTCTCTCCCAGGGGGCATGTCAAGAATTACATAATCGCTTTCCAGGGGAAAGTCCATCAGAAGTTTCTTGATCCTATCTTTGTTTTTATTACTATATCCATCGAGCATAACCCCTGGTGGTATTACAATTGTGCCCATGGGCCCTGTGTAAGTGACTTGTTCAAGCTCAAGCTTTCCATCAAGAACGTCAATTAGCCCAACAGGCGGAGTCCCCAAACCCGTGATTATCTCAAGATTTGGCATGGCCAAATCCATGTCAATAATAGTCACTTTGTCGCCCAGTTTTGCAAGCGCTGCACCGAGGTTTGCTGCTATCGTGGTTTTGCCCACGCCGCCTTTGCCGCTTGATACTGCTATGAAATGTCTCTGTTTCCGTTGTGCTTTTTCACCGATAGCGATTTGTTTCTTTGCAGTATTTCCCATGAATTTGGCTGGCAGGGATCTTATAGATTTGAATATTTTTTTTATCACAATTCTACCTTATTCCATAACCCTCGGAAACACATATATATCTTTTCAGGATTAATGGGATAGTATGGTAGGTGACCGAAAAAAAATAATGGAGAAGCGCTCCTCTCTCAGAAGCTGGCGTGAGCGAGGTGGAAAGCTTCCGCACCGGAATATGTATATCATTATAACGGGAGTGTTCATAGTTCTCATTGCCCTGTTATTTTACTCTTTCTCGATAAACAGTGCAGGCAATAACTCATCACTTTCCAGGCAGCAAAATAAAACGTCTTCGTTACCTGAAAATATTTCAAAACCCACTTCAAATGCCTCTAAGGTACAAACACCCAGTATAACGCTCAATTCTCCAAAGAATCTTATTTACAATACGAGCACTCCTCCCATTGACCTTACTGTATCGGGAATTAATCTGAGCACTATTTTGCTCTCTGTAGATGATGGAGGGAGTTCTACAATTCCGAATAATGGAAAAACAGCAATCGCAAAGATGCCTTTATTTATCCAGGTTTTAAAGGATGATTTCAGCAATCAGCAAAAGTGGACGAATGTTAATGGAAACTGGGGTATTAAAAATGGCAGGTATACAGCTACGCCGCCTGGCAATTTCAGCATTGCACTTGCAGATATGAATATACCTGCTAATAAATTTGCCATTGAGGGCACGATAAATAACAAAGGAACAAATTCCAGCGGAGGACTAATCTTCTCATATAGCAATTCTTCGGATTTCTATTATGCCCTCGCTTTAGGTGGTACCAAGCAGTGGGTAATTGGCTGGTATAACGGAAAGTTTAATCATAAAACGGTGGTAGATGATTCTAAGCTGCAGGTGAATAAGGATTACAGAATTAAACTGCTTTTTATAGATGGGGTGGCAACATTACTTATCGACGGAATTGAAAAAGCAAAATATAACTTTGGAACTCTTCTGAAGGGCAGTCCCGGCCTTCTGGTAATAAATTCCAGCACCGAATTTGATGATTTTTCTGTATTTTCACCTCTTTCAGAAGGGAGTCATAAACTTACCATCGTAGCAAAAGACACTGCAGGCAATGCCTCTTCTCAAACTGTTAACTTCAATGTCAGTTTAGATGTAGTTGGAAAATTAGGAATACCTGTAGTCAAAAAAGGTTTTGAAATCACTGTAATGAGTGTGAGTACAACTATGTCCTTTACTGGCATTTTGCTACAGGTTAGAAATATGGATAATACGGAAAAAGCTTTTAAACTTACACCCAACCCCATTTTACTAGCCAGTACTGGAAACCAGTACGAAAGGATAACCAAGGCAAGAAGCAATGAAATAATCCAGAACAATATATATGGTATGGCAAAAAGGGAAGGCTTTGTGTACTTTGAAAATCTTAAGGAGGGTGAAATTCCGGAAAAATTAGTGTTGTATGTGAATGGAGATAAACTTGAGTTCATGCTAAATGCAAGCAAGTAAGTCGAGTTCTTAAACAACCGGAACTAATTTCATCAAAACATGCCAGTGAATAATAAACATGCGAGTGGCAATGAACCCAAGGAATATTCCAGGAGAAATCCGCCAAGAGATTCTCGATGCCTTTTAGAATGGTCATTAGGGTAAATTTTGGGCAAAATCATTTATAATCGAGCATTCTTGAGATATATAACTTCTAAAAAACGGGATTTATCAGAATGATTATCAAAGTAGATGACAATATCGCCAAGCTATGGGGACAGTCTAATGTTAATTGACTTTTTTAATGCAAATCTAGATGTTGTCTTTTTCATTTATGGGTTTGCCTTTACAATCCTTGGGATTATCATTTTCGTGCAGCTTAGGGTTACCAAACAGAGCAAATTTAGATTGCTTGATATTTTATGG
>JADGNM010000373.1 GCA_017883485.1 Methanosarcina sp. | reverse complement strand
GAAAGGTTTAGAGAGGAATGGTTTGAATAAGAATTAGAAGATATGATTCAAAAAAGCAACCGGAGAAATGAATGAAGCCTTAACCGATGACCAATGACAGCGCATTTATAATCAATCTATTCAATAAGTAGGAGAAAATATATGGATTTAGAAACAGCAAACAAACTGAATGAAAAGTTGATACCACTTGGATATACAGTTGGTCGTATTGTGTCAGAAATAAAAAATTACGAACTTGCAATACAAATCTGTAACATAAATCAAGAATATAAAATTGCAATAAATATCGAAAAAGAATTAACCGAAATTCTGAGTGCAGGCGGCGAGAATATACCACCTTGGAAGCCTCCAAACTTCAAGGAGATTTTGCACAGATATGGAATTGAATATTACCTTGACTCCTCTAATTTATAGAGAATATATTCCCTAGTTTTACTTCTTTTCTTTTTCTACTTTTTTGTCAGTGACCGCCCGATATCTGCTGCGAAGCAGCATTCGGGCGTGGAGGGTAGTTTTCAGATTATTTGAATTAAGGTGTTTTTGGGTAACTATTTGGATTTTTGAATGGAAATTGTTTTTAACTTCCTTCTACGTGGTTTTATGGAAGAATGGTTTTATTTTCTTTCAAAATCCATCATATTTTGCAGGTCTTACTAATTCTTCTTGTTGTCATTACCTAATTTACTCTCATCATTATTCTGTCACTTTTCGGATAGGCTCTTAAAGGTTATTCACATTAAGAGTGCTGCTTGTGTGATGGGACCGGATTCAGGCTCATTTTTCGGAGGTTGTCGGGCCTGGAGATATCTTTTATTATTTGAATTACAATCTACTTTTATGTCCAAACAACTTATGGATACAATAAATCGGATTCTCGAGAACGCTCTGGTGCAAGTTAATACGGGGAAAACTAAAAAGGCGTTTGAAAGCCTTGCAAAAGCCGAAAAGCTTTCTGAAAAGACGAAGAGACCGGACTACCTGTGCTCGATCCTTATGTTGAAAGGGAGAGCTTTGCTTGCCGAGCAAAGGAAGGAGGAAGCCCTGGAGGAGTTCCAGAAGCTAATGGAACTTGCCGTGCCTCTCTTCCTGGATGCTCCGGGAGAAACTGTGCATCAGTACTATCTCTACAATTCATTTGGTTTTACCATAAGGGCCCTCTCCGAGATTGACAGTGTTTCAAAAATGGAGGAGTATTTTTACAGAAATAAAAAATATTTCGATAAAATTTTTGTAGCTTATGAAGAGCTCATTGCCAGGGTCCCGGACAACCCGGAGTACATAGAGAATTACCTGAAAGTTCTGGAAAATATAAGTACCTATCACCTGAGGGCCCAGAAGTTCGAAGCTGAGCCCATACTTGCCGAAAAAGTCGTGCAAAATTATGGGAGATTATTTGAATTGGTTTCCGGAAACCTGGAATTTTTTAATAACCTGCAGACACTGACTGAACAATTTAAAAATTATTGTCTATTATTCAGGAACTTCGAGGATGCAAAAAGGGTCTTTGGGCAGATAGAAGAAATCTATTCAAAAATTCTCAAAAAAGAACCCAATAACAGTATTGTCTTTGATCATCTTCTTTCCTTATACGATATCTCCGCCGACCTGTACACAAAATTTGGAAACATCGAGAAAACTGAAGAAACCTACCTGCGGGCTCTCGACTTCCTGAACGAAAAACTCCGTATACGGCCAGGAAATATTCCTTACATCCGTAAGCAGGGCGAAATTTATCAGACGCTCAGCATGGCCTTTTATAATAAAGGGGAAGCTGAAAAAGCGGCTCAATACGCTGAAAAAACTCTCGAAATCCTTAAAGAATTGCCAGGAAAAAAGCCGGAGGACCTGCACTATCAGTATGAGATTTCAGACGACTTCACCGAGCTCGGGGAACTGTTTGGAGATATAGGGGACATAGAACATGCAAAAGAGTGCCGTATGCAGGAAATCGAAATCTACAGAAACATACACGAAAAAGACCCTGAGGACCTGGCGAGTGTAGCAAATATAGCCGCCGCCCTCGACCAGATCGGACACCTCTACGCAGGACAGGGGGAGACAGAAACTGCAAAACAGTACTATGAACAGGGACTTGAAGCCTATACAAAACTGTTTGAATCCTATCCCGAAGTTATTGACCACGAAGTAGGTATCGCAAATACCCTGGATTACATAGGGGAACTGTATGCGGATCTTGAACCCAAAACCGCCCTTGAATACTATGAAAAAGCTCTCGCCATAAAAGAAAAAGTGATGAAGCTCTTCCCGGAAAGTACCGATTACAAGGAAGAGCTCATCTATACCCTGAAAAACCTTGAATCTTTAGCTTTAGGGCAAAAACAATATGAAAGCGCAATCCTGCATCTTGAGCGCATTACAGAACTGACCCTCCGGATTGCCGACGAAAACCCCAATGACCTGGACTGCAAAAAAGCACTTGCCCTTTCTTACGAAGAACTGGGTCTGCTTTATGAAAAAGTAGAAAAACCGGAACTTGAAAAGCAGCAGTATTTAAACTCAGCTGACATCTACAGGCATATCCTGCAAGATGAATGCGAAGAAGATCTAATCAAAGACCTGCTGGCTATGGACCTCCAGAAGCAGGCAACTATACTCATTCATGAAAAAAAGCAGGGTCTTGCGAAAGAATACCTGGCTCTTGTCCGTGATTACTATGAGGACTTATACGATAAAGATCCTGAAAAACCGAAAAACTGGAAAGCTGTCTGTGAAATTCGGATCCTTATCGGGATTTTATATGAATCCCTGGGAAATTACGATGTAGCTATCCCAATTTACGAATCAGTCTTCACGATCATGAATAAACATTTTGAGTCTGATCCCGATAACCCTGAATACCGGTCAATACTCAGTGTTTTATATACCCAGTTAGGCATCGCATATCATCTGGCAGGAGAGTATGATAAATCAAAAGAAGCCTTTGAAAAAAGTATACCCCTAAACGCAAAACTGCTTGATGAAGAACCTGAAAATCTCCTATACATGGCAGCGCTTGCAGGAACATTTATAGAATACTCAAAATTACTCACGAGCCTTGGCCGAAAAAAAGAAGCAGAAAAATACACCGCAAAAGCTGAAGAAATAAAGGAAAAAATATCTCAAAAATATGGAACTGACTATTTGAACAAAAGAGGAGGAGGCTGAAAAGGTCCCTAATTCCAATGAAAGCAGATAAATAAAAAAATATTAAAAAAATAGAAGAGGGTTTAATTCACACCCTTATATTATCTTGACTATGTCACATTAGACAGTTACTCCATTTGCTGTCATCGATTTCGCAGCAAACAAGGTATTTGGTTTAATATGGTCTAATGATGATGTT
>JADGNM010000372.1 GCA_017883485.1 Methanosarcina sp. | reverse complement strand
GTTCATCTGTATTTGCATTTCTTCAATTTTGTGGTCTCTGAATTCGTTTTCGAGTTCCCTGTCTGCCTGTATTGCCATATATTCGTTGTGAGCTTCCTGCTGAGCTTTCTTTAGCTTTTCTTCGGATTTCTGCTGAGATTTCTTTAACTCCTGTTGTGTTTTTTCAAGTTCTGTCTTAGCTTTCTCAACTTCATTCTTCGCATTCTCAGCTTCATTCTTAGCGGTCTTGCTTTCGTATGAAGTATTTTCAACCACTATTGACAGAGCCTTGTTTTCTTCCTTCAGTTTTTGGAAACTTGGATCTTTCTCAGGGTCATATTCATCCGCAATTGTCAGGAGTGACATATACTTCATATATATATCCTTGAGTCCGCCTCTTGCGTCTGCCCTGAAATACGCCGACTTGGTGTCGTCTTGGGAGTGCCCCATCCAGAATTCGACAATGAATGAATCAACCTCTTTGTTTTGAAGTGTACTCTTGAAATATTTCCGCATGTTGTGTGACCGGATTAAACCCCAACAACCTTTTGGCGTAGTTTTATGAGCCTTTTCCGAAAGTTGGCGGTAGATATCTGAGATACCTGTCTCTGTGAGTTGTCTAAGCTTTTCTTTGTGAGCCGTTAAGAACGCATCCGGTACTTTTCTGCGGATAAGAAGGTAATCATTGTTTGAATAAATTTTTTGTTTTTCAAGTCTCATTTTTTGTCTTTTACCGCTTTTTGTATTTCCATCAAGTTCCACTTTAGGTATACGTTCTCTCAATTGAAGATAGGCTAAAACAGCGTTGCTTGCCTCCGGTGATAAGTAGGTTACAAAATCGAAATTTTCTTTTTCCCTGCGTAATTCAAGAACGGTTACGCCTGTTTTTTTGTCATGTCCTTTTCTAAAGTCCCTCACTCTCAGGTTGGATATTTCCTTGACGGCTAAACCACTGGACACACCGATGAGCACGACAGCACGTTCTAATTCATCGCAGTGTTTGAGGATTTCTTGTATGTCCTTCTTTTCTGGTATGTCCTTGTGCTGTAACAATGGCTTAGGTTTAGTTTCATTTTTTGGCATTGAAGGCAACGGAATATCATTTTTCTTGTAAAACGATAACACGTTCGCCATACGGCTCTTAGCTGTGAGTGGGGCGAGTTCTTCACTATCTACTAGTTTGTCCAATTTTTCCTTGTAATCATATAAATGGCGTTTGAGACGGCTTTCTCGTGGTCTGACGCCATTATCTATATCTGCTTCGGCTTCTCTCAACAGTTCTTCAGGTGTCATTTTGGTAAATTCAGTATAATATTGCATTGCAAAGATGTACAGACGGCGTGTTCCTGCTCTTTTGCTTACAGATGTTAGCCAGTCCTTTATCGTTTGATCTTTCTCAAGTTCTGGATACAGCATAACTTTACCTTCTTAGTGTATTTCTTAAGCTTATTCTATATAAATATGTTGATTTCCTTCCTGTTTGTGCAGAAGTGGAAATCGGGCTAGGTGTTCCGAGAAAGCCAGTGAGAATAGTTCTTGACAAAGGAGAATACCGGCTTGTCCAGCCAGCTACAGGTAGGGATGTAACTGAGGACATGAAGATTTTTTGTGTTGATTTTCTCGATTCTGCAGGAGATGTTGACGGTTTTATACTGAAATTAAGGTCTCCTTCCTGTGGAATTAAGGACGTGAAAGTTTACTCGGCTGCCGGTAAGTCAGGAGCAGTTGAGAAAACTTCAGGATACTTTGGGGGTGCAGTCCTGAAAAAATATCCTTTCCTTCCCATTGAGGATGAAGGAAGGCTCAGGAATTCCCGGATAAAAGAGCATTTCCTGACTAAACTCTTTAAGCTTGCCGCTTTTAGGAAAGTCAAGTCAGAAGGGAGCATGAAGGACCTTATAAAGTTTCATACAGAAAACAAATACCTTCTCATGGCTTACAGCCAGGCAGAACTCCGGAAATTAGGAGCAATTGCTGCAAATAAAGAAAACAAACCCTTTAAAGAGCTGATCTCTGAATACGAAATGCACATCTACAGCGCCCTTTCCAGGCCTCCAAAATATACTTCGAGCATTAACGTACTCATGCATGCCCTCGGCCACTTTTCGGACCAGCTTTCGAGCCGGGAAAAAGCCCTGTTCTTTGATTGTATCCAGAAATATAGGGAAGCAAAAATATCTCTTTGCCCTGCTATAAACATGATCAGGTCATGGATCGTGCGTTTTGAGGATGAGTATCTTATGCATCAGACCTTTTTCGAACCCTATCCGGAAGGTCTGTTAGAAGTGGATCCGATTGAATCTCACTTGAGAGAGGATCTCTGGAAAGGAATTTAAGTAGACTATTTGATCTTGGGAGGGAATAATTCATAAAAAGGGGAGCTTTCAACTGCTTTTTTATGAGTTGAAACGTAAGACTCCTGAATCTTTACCCAGGGATATAAGCGTCAACATTTCTTCTCAGGACGTCGTATCTTAAACTCATTTATCCGTTCAAACCAATTTGATGTAACAAATATAAAAACGAAAATAACATTCGAAGAACATCAGGCAGAAAATTAAAATATCTGCAGATTAACAAGGCTCTCGCGATAATTGAGAGGCTTCATGATACAAAGCGGGAGTTACTTATAAATCGTATATAAGCTAATCTACTAATGAGTACTTGCCAAAGCACTCAATAGTATCAGAATAAGTAGTGAAATAAATAGGAGTGGTCAAATGAAAAGACTATACAGATCAAAGACTAACAAGATTATTGCAGGAGTATGTGGCGGCATAGCTGAATATTCTAATATCGATCCGACAATTGTAAGGCTGCTTTGGTTGCTCTTCTCGTTAATTTGGGGAACAGGATTAGTTGCTTATATCATAGCCTGGATCATAATTCCTGAAGAGCCTTAATATTTCTCTGAGAAAGTGTTGGCCTTTCTTGCTTTCCATGTATTGCAGTTTGGTTCCTCAAAAAGCACTCTCAGGTTAATTCCGGATTTAACAATAGCTTAGCTCTAAATTTTTGCTGGCTAGAGACTTCGGGTCGTTCAATATCCAGCAGTTTATGTTTTTTTACAAGAGTTCAGTACCAGATTTCTTCCCCTTATTACGCATTTGTGCTTTCATCCATCGTCAGTTTATAAAAATAATTTCCAGTATTAGAAGGAATAAAATGAGAAAATTGTACAGATCAAAAAAGAACAGGCTTATTGCTGGCGTATTTGGTGGTATAGCTGAGTATTTTAATGTTAGCGCTACACCCTATATTCGGCAGGTCGACATTATGAATTAGATATTTTGTAACTATTCAGCCTGGGTAAAACAACATCAATAGCCATCTTCCATAAGATTCAATGGGCATATTTATCTGAATTAGTTTCCATTAATTGTTGGC
>JADGNM010000371.1 GCA_017883485.1 Methanosarcina sp. | reverse complement strand
TTTTACCTCATCGTCATCAAGTTTAATATTTAGCATGAAGATATAAACGAATTCAACGTTTATATAATTGATCTATAATTAAATTGTTGCGACACTAGGTTTAGACGTTAAAAAGTACAAGGCTTTGTCAACTTATTGCTTTATTCAAAAAGTGTAGGGTCAATTTGAAATTCATTATATTTATTATGAGCTGGCAGAGTCAAGCCTTGCTAAGAGCTTCTTGGTTTTCGGTATTATATTAAGATCTTAGATGGCCAGATTCATAATTATATATACAAGAAGATTATATGTGAGACGATTCCTGATTTATTATAATAAAGAAATTTAGTACCTATCTTTATTTTATTTATTTATTCGTTCTTTATAATATATATAAAGTCATAGCGCATTGTGCTTGTATCAACGTTACCTAAAATAAATTGTATTTGCAATATAAAATTAAGCTTTTGCTAATTAGCTTTGAAAATTAGCTGGAGCCGTGGCAAACGTTATATTTTGGGAATAGGAAAGCAAATGAACCTATTAACTCCGATGATGCTTTACTGTCCCAAGTCGCATATTCAATCGATAATACTTTAAAGCGAAGTAAAACTAAAGATTACATTCATTTACGTATCCTTCCCGTTTCCTAGCACGTAAAACTAGGGTTCCTCCTATGGAGAGGGATAACTCGTAAGCAAGTGAACTTAGCTTTAAACCTAAGCGATGCTTCGTGTCCTATGGAGTTACTTTTCTAACGATAATACCAAATTAAGGTCTAACAACAAAGCATATATCCTTTCTCCCTTTATTAATTTTTTTAGTAACTTCCATATAGTCACCTACACTAAGATAATGTACTGTATATAAGGTTGTATGAACCAAGCCTTATAAAGTATAAATTAAATACTATTGCTGTAAAAGTAATGTAATCAACTGAATGAAGAAATTTGACTAAGAATCCGGTCCAAAAATGATTAAATCCGGACCAGGATATCGAATTTGGAAATAATCAGCTCTCCATAATAGAGTAAGCCTTTAGGGCTACAGAGGAGACATGCAGACCTTAATTATATGCATAGACCGAGATAATGATCTGGGCGAAAAAGCAAAATTAGAAACCCCAATAATAGGACGGGAAGCAAACGTTCAGGCTGCCGTCGCACTCGGGATCGCAGATCCTGAGGACTCGGATACCAACACCCTTTTCGGCGGGATCCGGATATTTGATGAAATGCGGGCAAAAGGAGCTGACGTGGAAATAGTTTCTTTTGCAGGGGATAAAAATGTCGGGGTCATCTCGGACCAGAAGATTGCAGAACAGCTCGAGAACTTCCTCAAACTATATGAGGTACAGAGAGCGATATTTGTATCGGATGGTGCAGAAGACGAAACCCTTGTTCCCATTGTTCAGTCTCGCATGAAGATCGATTCAGTAAAAAGAATTGTCGTAATGCAGAGCGAGAACCTGGAAAGTACTTATTATATCCTTAAACATGCCTTCAGCGACCCGAAAATTTCGCAGACCTTCTTTGTGCCTTTGGGACTTGCTTTTCTTATTTATTCGATATTCCTGTTTGCTGGTTACCCCGAAGGTGCAATTATTGGAATTTCTGCAGCAGTCGGGCTTTATATGTTATATCGGGGATTCGGGCTGGATGATTTCGTCGCCCTTGAAGGGGAAAGGCTCTGGGATGCTTTACTGGAACAGAAAATGGTTTTTATAAGTTATACCGCTGCCATACTTACCAGTCTTGTAGTCACTGCATATGGTGCCATGGAAGTCTGGAAACTCTATTCAGCAGAAGGTGTCTGGTACCACGGAACTCTTACTCTTATCTCAGTTTTCACCAACGCCACTGTCTGGTGGTATGCATTAGCTCTGCTGCTCGCTGACCTGGGAAAAATATTCGATCTAAGGATGGAAGGAAAACCCATATACAAAAGTATCTCAATCTCCCTCTTTATTATCGCAACCGGACTGCTCTTCTGGGGTGCGAGCACATACATTTTAGCAGAGTTTTCCCTTCCAGGAGGGAACTCCAATAACGTAACCCCCACTCTCCAGTACTTTGTGTATTCGATAATTTTTGCAATCCTTATTGCTCTTGTAGGCGTAAAATACTCAGTGTCAAACCAGACTTCCGAAAATGAAAAAGAAAAGAAAGAGAGTAGAAGCGAGAAATTTGCCTGAAGTTAACCAAATTAATAATTAATTTTAACAAAGAGGTTCGAAATTCAAGCTGAGTAAAAACATATAGTTTTAAGACCACGGTTAAAAGAGCTTAGTGAGATCTGAAAATGGAAAAGGAAGATGAAAAAGTCGAAATTGCAGTGCTCGGTGGTGTAGGTTTCAATTTAAACAGCGACTTTAAGCTTCAAGCAGTAAAAACTCCTTATGGAGAAGTCGCCGCCTATCAGACAACTATAAAAGGAAAAAAAGTTGCAGTTATTCCCAGGCACGCTGGAAAAAATCACATTCCTCCCCACAGGATTAATTACAGAGCAAATGTCTGGGCCGTACATGCCCTCGGAGCAAAACGCATAATCTCCACTAACTCCGTCGGGTCAATGAGAGGGCATCATGTTGGAAGTTTTGTTGTACTTGACGATTTCATAGATTTTACCCGGAGCAGGCCTTCAACCTTTTACGATGATATTACCGTACATGTTGATGTCTCTGAGCCTTACTGTCCAGAGATCAGGACAACCCTTATAAGTGCAATTGAAAAACAGGAGCTTTCCTACACAGAAGGCGTTTATGCCTGTACAGAAGGCCCACGCTTTGAGACCAGGGCAGAAATCCGTATGATGAGCCAGTTTGCAGACGTTGTGGGCATGACTGGTGTGCCGGAAGTCAATCTTGCAAAAGAACTCAGCCTCTGCTATGCTTCTCTTGCCATTGTCACAAATCAGGCTTGCGGGATGACAACTCAAAAATTAACAGCAGAAGAAGTAACCGAGGTCGTAGGAAAAGCCCAGGATTTAATTATAGAGATCATTGCGGATACATTAGAAAACATTCCTGAGACACGAAACTGCAGGTGCATGTTTGCACGGGAAGGGGCTTGCCTTTAAGAACCATTTCAAGAGGCAATTCGGAGAAACATATTCTGTTCCAATTAAGGTTCCATCCATACAGTTTTAGACAAATTCTGTGAAGGCCTATGAAAATATTCCCGGGAATATTTCCGAAATACTTTTGAAAACATTTATACAATTACCTATTGTAATGTGCGACAAGAAGTCGTATCAGAGATTACGGTGTAACCCGTCCTCTTTCCGTTTGGAGTGTCTCTACTGTAACGCGGTGCGACGAGAAGTTATACTATAGATTGCGGAACAAGCCGCCATTCTATCCATTCAGAATGTCCCTACTCTAATGTGCAT
>JADGNM010000044.1 GCA_017883485.1 Methanosarcina sp. | reverse complement strand
GGTTGAGAGATATTCTTTAGGAATTTCTACGAACATTAGAGCCACCAATATTGTTTTGGTGACAAGAGTAGATAAAGAGTTGGTCAAATGGGGGTATTTCCTTTAATTCAGACTTGATTTTTTTTGAACTCTGTGCAATTCAAGTTAAATTCATTGATTTTTTTGAATATGTGTTCGCAGCAGATCTAATAAATTTAATCAGTTCTTGAAAAATTCACCTTATTTTTAGAGGGGGGTGCGGAATGTAAGATTGGGGATGAAAATCGTTTGTTTCTTAATAGTTTTTCAATCGGGTTTGAAAAGCTGATCGAAAGTCATTGAACACCGTGAACATTAGAATCTCTCTACATTTTTACCAAAAACGGTGGATGTACTTGTTTTTATGAATTGATCAATGACTCACGGACACGACCGATTATTGAAAGTATAATTAATATATGCTATCCTGAGATTATCTCCTGTAAACTTTCTCAAAAGGATAAGGCAATTTTGCTCCTATAGGGATCCTGTCAACGAATTCCATAAATTCTGGGTCGTGCATTGGGGTCAAGCTATTTTGTTTCTGGAAATAGGGATAACTCCTGATCTTCTGCCAGATTTCTTTTAGGGGCTTTTTTTTTACGTTACCAAAACTGAAAGGAGGATAAGGGCTGGGTTTTACGTCTCCGTCTGCTGTTACATGTATCCAGCGTCGGCCTGCCATAGCGCCCAGCATCTGCCCCTCTAAAAAAGTGTTTGAAAACATTCGAGGGCCGACAGGACAGGAATTTATCCTGTGATACATTTCAAGGATATTCTTTCGGTCCTCATCAGTTATTAAGGGCTCTTTCCTGGTTTTTGGCATGGCTTCCCATACTGAAAATTCGTGGACTCCCAGTTCCGATGCAAGGGCATAGAGGGCAGGAAGTTCTTTTATGTTTGAAGGAGATGCATGGGTTGTCATTACAACCACGAGCCCTGCTTCAAGGGCCAGTCTTATGGCAGATACCGCTTTTTCGTATGCCCCTTCGGACTTTCGGATTGCGTCGTGTTTTTCAGGATCAGTTGAGTAGATTCCCACCATAAGGGAATGAAGCCCTGCATTTTTCAGACGGGAGGCAGTTTCTCTTGAAAAGTCAGTACCCCATGTGGAGCAGTTGACAATAGCTCGTTTTTTGTCCACATACTCTATAAGTTCGAAGACTCCTTCCCGCAGGAGTGGGTCGTTCTCAGTAAATGTGATAATGAAAGTGCCAAGTTCAAGAGCTTCATCTATTATTCTCTTTATGGTACCTGCGTCCACCTCGTCTACAACTGTTCCGGGTAGATATCTGGAACTATTCTGCCGGGTAAGCTCAATGGATACTGTTTCGGGAATGTATTTTCCCAGGGCTATCTGCACTTCTGCAAAAATAAGGCGTCTGAAAACAGGGCTTGGGACTGGAGGAAGCCAGGCCGAGGCAATGACTCTGTCTTCCTGCACAAGGGCTGGCTTTTCCTCTTGTAGGCGGGAGTTGATATTCTTCAGGATAGGGCTGCAGACCGCTTTCAGATTTCCGTTTGCCACAAGCTCCAGGGTATCTCCGGCATGCCTGAGGTTCACAGATAACCCGGGCAATGAGAGAATCTCTATATCTTTTGCCTCTAATGGAGAGTCCCTCGCAGAGTCCCTCAAAGGGGCATTTGATACATCCTTTTTTTCAGAAGGCATTTATCCTCACAGGTTCCTGATCTGATTAAGTGTTTAAATAGATTTAATATTAAAAATAGCAGGCAGTACCTGGATATAATTTAAAGATCTGAAAATAGGATTTAAGCTGTTCGGGCACGAAACGGAATAAATAAACAAAAAAATAGTCGGCCCGGACTGCATTTATAGATCTGAAAAGCTAAAACCTCAAACCTTCTCTGAGAAGGCAAGGTTTCCGCTTATTTTCTTTATCTTTACCTTGACCATGTCGCCTTTTGTGGCTCCAGGCACGAAGACTGTGTATTTATCGATTTTCGCTATCCCATCACCTTTAGACCCCACGGCGTCGATCCTGAGTTCATAGGTCCCGCCTTCTTCGATGGCATCCCTGACAACCACATTGGTTACCTTTCTCTTTTTGACAGGTCTGTGAGCTCCGCAAGCAGAACATTTCAGGACAAGCACCCTGTCCACCCTGACAAGCTGGGTATCCGGGCGTTCGCATTCCGAACACATAACATATTCGTCCACATAAGCCTGAATGTTATCCGAAATCTGGGCTCTCGTAAACCTTCCCTGGAAGACTGCACGTGTGCCTTCTATTTTCCCTGCAGTCCCCAGTTCCCTGGTGAGATATTTCATCAAATGGTCAGGGTCCCGGTTAAGGATATCTGCAATATTTCCGAAGTTATCCAGAATCGTGGTCTTACCTTCGGAAAAAATTCTGGGCTCAGGGATTACGAATCGAGCGTCCGTAGTCTCGATGTCAGGCATTTTTGCCATTGCACGGTCCAAAAGCTCTTCGTAATCGAACATTATTATACTCCTTTTAATCTTAGCAATCTAATTGATTATTGTACCAGTTCCGCCCCTTCATCGACAACAACTCTACAGGGGGTGGGCAGTTTCTGTCCTGCATGCCAGAGAGCTTGCTTTGCAGCCTGGAAATTTTGCTTTTCAACAGCCACTGTGAAGATCCTCTGCATCGGATATACCCTTGCAGCTGTACCTACATTCTTTCCAAAGGCCCTGCGCATTCCACTGGATACACGGTCAGCACCTGCACCTGTTGCCTGCTTGTTTTCCCTGAGTACTTCATGAGGGTAGACACGGAGCTTCATATAAAAGCCCATTTTTCCGGTATCTGAAACGAGGTGCCTGTTTGCTGTAATACGGGCTGCTTCAAGAGCAACGTGCCTTATCTGGCATTTTTCTTCTACAATCAGGGAAACTTTGATTGGAAAAGATGTATTTGATTTATCCCCCATATCATAGTGAATAACCTGACTGCCTGGAACACCGCCCATATATTTTCTTCTGGTAAATGAGCGCTGCCTCACGTTTCTGTACATACTTCCTGGCTTTCGTACCATAAGCTTGATTCTCCTGAAAGATAATGATTTTAATGAAAATTTGTTGTAACGGATTTGTTTCCGCATATAAATGTTTGCATCATGTTCGCAAAAAACCGTTTAGCAAACCATTCAGTATGAGATATGTGCATATAGAGATACCTGCCTATATTTACATTTATCTGTAAGCGACCCTGGCAAACTATAGCAGGCAGCTCTGCATTCCCGACCCTTTCAAAGGGGATCCCGGAATTGAAATTTCGTAATCCCTGAAAAATTATATATTTCAGGCTTATGCAACCTACCTCCTACTACTTAGTTATTTATAAGTTTTATTGATGGTTCTTATAAATTTGATTGATAGTTCTGGATATTTTTCAAAGAACCCTGCAAGAAGCCCAAAGCAGCCTGACAGCATCATGCTACCGAAAGGTGCGGCGAAGTGTAATTTTGTTAGAATTTCAGTTCGGATCTCTGAATCCGAAAGCTTTTCAAGCATTTCTCTCTTCGGGCCTGTAACCATTATCGAACGGACTTGCTCAAAGCCTCGAGCTTCCTTTATGTACGCACCATGCCCTCCATCTGTAAATACCTCATCAAAACCAAGTTTTCCATCGACAAGCCTTTTAATATAATCCTGGAGTTTTTCCGGATTCATAAGGGAACTGTGGTGTTCAAAAAGTGCTGTAATCCTGTTCTCAAGCACAAGTGCTCCCAGAGTATGCCCGTTTCCAATATTAACCACGATTGAAGGCTGCACGGCTGCAGGATCGGCAAGAGCCCCGAAAACGGCTGCAGGACCTGTATCCATAAAAACAGACCGGGTCTCCTGGCTTCCGACAGCCTTGAGAAGGGAATCGGCCTGGGCTTTCATTCGGGTAAAAGCTTCCGGAATCTCTTCAGGCCTGTAAATAAAATTTTCAAGCTTTCCTCCTCTGTTAATGAGTTCTTTGAAGAGCTCAAAGCGGTATACCCGGTTACTTTTCTCGGGAGCGTTTCCATGATCCTGTACCGCCACCGCATAATTTTCAGGCATGCGCACCTCAAAAATCGAAAATGCGGATGAAATTACTTCCGGATCGAAGTCCTGCATGACAATATTGAGTGCGTTTTCTTCAGATTCGAGTTTTTTTGCCTCCTCTTCGGAGACAATCCTAATTCCAAAGACCTTCACTTTTTCGATACTGTCATGGATGGTCAGAGCAGCTTGCTCAGTAGCATATACCGGAAAACCTGCCTCAAGATGGGCTCTGATGGCAAACGCAGACGGGCCTCCGCCCATTATGTTCCCTGTAAGCACTACCGCCTTTCCTTCTCCGGTCGCTTTCCGAACCTTTTCCGCAATAACCTGGGTCGGAGCAGGCATGACCATAATAAAGCTGTTTTCAACTTCTTTTTCCGAATCATATAGCAGGATATCCTGTGTACCCGTTCCGATATCTGCCGCAAGTATGAGCATACTTGATCATTAGCTGATAAGTTATTAAAATATAGGTAAACAGTCATCAGCGATTCATGGCGTAAAATCATTCTGTTGAGGTTTTCAAGGCTTGATCCCAAGTACATCCTCTACATATGCCCTTAAAATTTCCGCAACGCTCCAGGCCTGGGCAATGCAGCCGCCGGGAGAGTGAGGGTAGTCACCATCAAACACTTCAGAAATGGAACCGATGCCTGCGGTTTCAAGCTGCACATCAAAGCCTTCGAGAAGAGCCCGCATATTCTCAAGACTATCTTCCGAATAATTATTGACCTTCCTGTATGCTCTTACGTAAGATCCAAGGAGCCAGGGCCAGGCGGTTCCGTTGTGGTAGGCCGTATCTCTGGTCAAGGCATCTCCATGATATTGTCCTTTATATAATGGGTGGTCTCGTGAGAGAGTTCTGAGCCCAAAGGGAGTCAGAAGTTCTTTTTCAACTATGTCAACAATCGCTCTTTCTTTCTCCGGAGAAAGCATAGTATAAGGTAGGGATACGGCAAAGATCTGATTGGGGCGGATAGCAGGGTCTTTAACCTGATTTCCTGCCTCGTCCCGATATACGAGGTCAAAGAGGCAGTTAGTTTCCGGGTTCCAGAAAACACTCTCATAATTTGAAGCTACCCCATCTGCAAGGTTCTCGAATGGGGAAACGTCTTCGCCGAGAAGAGTGCCCAGATAAGAAGCAGTTTTCAGAGCGTTATACCAGAGAGCATTAATCTCGCAGGCTTTACCTGCTCTTGGAGTCACTGCCCATTCCCCGACTTTAGCATCCATCCAGGTCAGCTGGGGCCCCTGCTGGATGAGATAATCGGAATCCATGAAGATTCCGAAATCCGTGCCTTTATGATAATATTCTATTATGTTAACTACTGTGTCCCAGATATCCGAAAGGAAAAGGAAATCGTTTGTATACGCGAAATAGCGGCTAAGGGCATGAATAAACCAGAGAGAAGCGTCCACCGTATTGTAAATTGGCTCTCCTCCGAAAGCCGGGAAAGTATTGGGGATTAAGCCTCTCCGACAGTACCTGGCAAAATAATCGAGAATGGTTCTTGCCTCTTCGAAACGATAAGGAACTAAAAGCAAGCCAGGCAGAGAAATCATGGAATCCCTTCCCCAGTCAGAATACCAGTGATACCCCGCGATTATCGTCTCCTCACCTGAGACATGGCTTCTCACTACGAAAGTGTCAGTCGCCCTGGTAAGTTTAAGAGCAAAAGGCTTGATAAGTTTCGAATCCAGAACAAGAAGATTCTGCCGATTTGCTTCCCTTATACGGAGTTTATCGACTTGCTTTAGAGTAAGAGAAGAAATATCTCTTGTCGAAGCAGCAACAAAAAAACGGAAATTTCCCAATCCCAGCTCGCTTTCAAAATAACCCGGACTGAAGTTATCCTCCTCGGAGTTAAGTCCCCGTTCCTTCTCAGCATCATACTCTAAGTTATAATACCATGTGGGATCAGGGTGATACTGGAGATCGGATGAAAGCGAGAAAGTAAAACCGGTAGAGCTTGATAGTTCAACTCCCGTGGGAGTAGTTTCCTGGGCAAAAAAGGAAAGGTATCCGGCGCGAGCAGTGATATTAAAGTCTCTTGAAGTTATCAGAGGACAAATTTTCAGCAAAGCTTTCTCTTTTCTGGATTCTATATCATAGATAACAAAAACTGTATTATTGTTGTGAACCATGAAGACTGTTTTCTTTACAGTAAAGTCGCCAGGCTTGTAAACCCATTGAGGAAAAGGGTTTATAACGAATTCGGAAAGGTAATTGAAACCCGTTGGAGAAACGGTATCAGAATATTTATGGGTTGCAAGTTTATAACTCTCTTCATTGGTGGAAATTTCTTCATCAAGGGAAGAAAGCAGCAAATATCTTCCTGGATAATTATGTGGAGCCGCTACAAGCAGTCCGTGATAAGTCCTTGTTCTTGCGTTAATTACTGTAGAGGAGGCAAATCCTCCAAGCCCGTTCCCTATAATCCATTCCTTTTTTATTCCTTCTTCATAAGTTGAAAAAGAATCCGTTCCAACCCTGATTCCACTCATGTATACTCAATTAGGGTCGATTTATTAAATAGTTGTTTGTTTGAAAAAAAGCAATCCGTTGTATTGAATTATTAGCTAAAAAAAATACGCTAAGCTTCCGAAGATTATATAGGATTGCGCTTAAACTATAATAGTAAGCCTTATGATAATGGAATGCCTGAGTTGAGGGAGACCGGCTCCGCCCCGGGTTTTTCGAGGTTGTAGCTGGGGTTTGGATGCTGATTACTACGGCTCATCGGTAGCGTCGAAAACTGGATTATATTTTCTCGCCTAATGAATACAAAACTACTAAAAAGAAAGTCCTTGAAGCCTTTGCAATTGCGGCATATCATCAGAGACATACCTGTGATTATCACACTTCTTAGTGATGATGCACCTCAATTCATGCAAATTGCATATCAACATGCTTTTTCTGGATGGGTACTGGGATTTTTAGGGGGAACTCTGTGAGTTTAGAGAAAATCCAGATTCAGGAGGGGTACCGAAGCAATTGTCCGAAAAGTTTGATCAATTGTTTAGGACCAAAACAGGATATGATAAGCTGGATGAGAGATTCTGTAAAACGAAAGAGAACAAGAAACATCTATTATATGTACTGAAAAAAACGTGGACATCCACTGCAAGTACGGGATTCTATTTACGAACAAGAAAAAACGAAGTGCCGGATGACAAATTAGTAAAGCCTGATCGGCTCAATTCCCATTTTATCCATCAGGCAGGCGGGGATATCGATTACCTGCAGGACCGAGTCGATCACGATTCCGTCAGAAGTTGCAACAATCAAACTTTTCTCATGATTCCCGCCTTCTGCTTTCAATTCAAAATCAACGGTTTTTGATGTTCGGGCTTCGCCTGAAATTCCGTATTCGTTCATTTTGCGGCGGATTAAACCTGCAAGTTCTCCGCTTCGGCTGATCTGAGCATCCAGAAGGAAAATGGCTGATTTCGGATGGGCTTCGGAAAGAAATATAAGAACCAGATCCAGGGATTCCTCGATACCCTCAGCCTGCTTCGCCTTGCTGAAGTAGAAGCGAGTATCTCTTATGTACCCGTCATCACAGAACCACATAAGTTCCTTTTTTAGCAGGCTGTCCACACTGAGGAGGACGTTATACCCATCAAGTAGTAGATCTCTGTCCTTTATGCCTGTACATGTCATTTTTTTATTAATTCTGGAAACTATTCTGTCGGGGGGCATAATTACCCTTGTAAGAATATGACGCTCTTCTACGCTGAGCCGGGAATGGGTAGCTACGAAACTGATGGTTGCAAACTTTGGGTAACCCCAGCGGAGAAGGCTTCGAATATCCCGGGCAGGCTTAAGCAATTTTTCCCTCATATAAGGGCCGGAAAAATCAATTGGATTTTGATGCATATCTCTCATGCATAATTGTCTCCTCTTGGGAAGGAAGTTCTTTAAATGAGTGAGATACATTATATATACATATTTGCGCAAATAAAAATAACAATGTGTGAACCCGGCAGTCCATTGGCCTGACGGTTTTTATTCCCGGTTTCGTTTAATTTGAAATTGTTTTTCAGCTGAGCCACAGGGCTCCGGCTGGAGGTTCATATCATGGAAGTATTATGGCTCACCCAGGAAGAAGTAAAAAGTGTTATGGATATGCCTTCTGATATGCAGGTCGTAGAAAGGGCTTTTAGACAGCATGGGCTTGGAAAGGTGCAGATGCCCCCGAAATCCTATCTTTACTATACTGCCTATAACGGAGACCTGCGGACAATGCCTGCATATCTTGAAGAAGAGGATATTACCGGCGTGAAAATTGTAAATGTCCACCCCGGAAATCCGCCTCTCGGGCTTCCTACCGTAATGGCGCTGATTGTCCTTATTTCCCCGAAGACAGGTGAGCCCATAGCAATCATGGACGGGACCTACCTGACTGATATCAGGACCGGAGCTGCAGGTGGGATTGCCGCAAAATACCTGGCAAGAAAGGATTCAAAAGTTATTGGCATGGTTGGAGCCGGAATTCAGGCAAGGTCCCAGCTTGAGGCTCTCAGTGAAGTTTTTAAGCCCGAACTGGTGAAAGTTACTTCCAGAACGAAAGAAAGCTGTGAGAAGTTTATTCGGGATTCTGCAGACATCGTATCTTGCGAAGTCCATTACGAAGAAAAAATTGAGAAAGTATGTGACTGCGATATTCTTGTGACAACAACTCCAACCCGCAAGCCGATAGTAAAGGCCCAATGGATAAAAGAAGGCACTCATATAAATGCGATAGGAGCTGACGCCGTTGGGAAAGAAGAACTAGATCCCGAACTTATTATCCGCTCCAAAATAGTTGTAGACGATATGGTTCAGGCACTCCATTCGGGAGAAGTAAATGTCCCTCTCTCCAAGCACTATATTTCTGAAAATGATATTCATGCCCAGCTCGGAGAAGTGATTGTAGGCCTGAAGCCTGGCCGGACCAGTGAAGATGAGATTACGATCTTTGACTCAACAGGCCTTGCCATTCAGGACGTTGCAAGCGCACATCTTGTTTATCAGAGGGCTCTCAGTAAAGGGCTTGGAAAGTACGTCAAAATGTTCTAAAGGGCATACGTTCATTCTAAATGCCAGCCCTCACTTTTTAACTCCCACTTTTATCTTTTAATCCTTTTATCCTTTTATCCCCTCACTATTACCATATGAAAGCCTGGAAACACGCCTGGGAGCAAGTATGAGAATGTGCACATATATGAAAAAGTGTCACATATGAAGACATACCCGGAAGCGTAATAATTAGAGAAAACTCTTTTTAGTAACAATACGTCCTGAGAACAAAAACAGCTGAGATGTTTGTAAGGAAGTCCGAAATTGGAAGATAATTTCATTACGATTCTGCAGTTAAGCCTGTTTGAAACCTTCTGCGTTACAGGCTCTCTGATCCTTGTCGGTATAGTACTCGGCGTTATTGAGAACAGAGCCAATTTCTATACCCAAAGAGTCCTGGGCATAAAAGGAGTTCTGGCTACAGCCTGGATAGGCATCCCGATCCATGAACTAGGCCACCTGCTGATGTGTTATCTCTTCAGGCACAAAGTAGGTAAATTCAAACTGGTTGACCTGAAAGCAGCAGACGGGGTCCTGGGATACGTCAGCCATGAGTGGGACGGAAAAAGCCTCTGCCAGAGCATAGGAAACTTTTTCATAGGCATGGGCCCAATTTTCAGCGGAACAGCAGCCCTGATCCTGGGCATGTACATCTTCTTGCCTGATTCCTCTGCCACCTTAGCTAATTACCTGTCTCTTAATCCAGGCACTGCAGATCCAGACCAATTTACAAAAATCCTCACTCTGACCCTGGAACTTTTTAAAAGCATTTTTTCGGCAGGAAATTTGACTTCAGCCAGATTCTGGATCTATTTTGCCCTCGCGATAGGCATTTCCTCCCATATAGCCCTGAGCTGGGAAGACCTTAAAGGAGCAGGTAGAGGTATGCTCACAATATTCGGTTTTATTCTTATTGTAAATGCAGATGCCCTGATCCTCAATCTCGATATCTCCGGTTTCTTCAGAGATATTCTGGTTCTCAATGTTTACCTGCTGGCGTTTTCAATGATTTCTATTGTTTTTTCTCTAATCAGGCTGGTTTTAAGTGTTTTTGCATATTTTTTGATCAAAATGGTACTCTGAATTTGCAGAATGCGGTGATTTACGTTAAAGATTAGTGAACAGCTCTATTCGGCTGCGTTAAAGTAAAGAGAAAGAGATAAGAGAAAGAAGAAAAGAGAAAGGAAAAAGAGAAATAAAAAGGAATTAGATTCATTTTGCAAATTTGAGAACTTCAATAAATGATAACGTTTGCTTCAGCTTGTTTAAAAAGATTAGGCTTTTCTGTGTGAACTGGTATAACGTTATCAGGTTTTATCGCATTTATCATTCCAATTATTTCACAGCCAGATGCGTGGCCTGAAGCATGTGACGAATGTTTTGCAATTTTAAAACGATCCAGCCAGTCCTGTTTTCTTTCTTCATCCAGTTCCATTTCGTCACAAAAAGGATCACAAGAGGATTTTTATCCAGATAGAGTTCCGTGGTTGGATATCTACAAGCTGGTTCATTTCCCACAAGTTCATGGAAACCACATATTTTTCTGGATTCCGCTGCAGGTCTTTACAGGTTATTGAATTTGGTAGGAAAATATATTCTCGTTCCCATAACTCATAGTCTTTCTCGACTAGATCTTTCTCAAAACCTTTTTCGTAAATCAGTCCCCAGCCCTTTCTGGGTACTAAGATTTTTAAATCTTTAATACTTAAGGGACCCAACTTTTCAAATGCTTTGATTAAGTAAGCAGCTTTTAAAGGAACCACAAAATCTCGGCCATTGGCTTTTGCAGATTCAAAAATGCTTCTCATTCTATCGAGATCTCTTACTGGATGTTCAACAAAAGTCAAACCGCCATAATTTGAAATGAGCCCTGTAATTTCTTCTTTTACTCTGTTTTCGCTATCAATCTGATTACTGTCTATTCGTGTGCCCTCACATATAAGCCATTTTGGGCTGGCTAAACTGGCTTTTTCTACAAATTTTCTACTTAACTCTTTGTTTGACTTTACTTTCAAAGAAGTGCGTTTTTATCCTTGATCTATCCTCAAAAACAGTTTCAGATGACCTTTTATTTTTCTTTGACTTGTTGATCCTAACTGATAAATTCGCTTTAAAAAGCCGTTAGATAATGATTATTTCAAAAAGTTTATATAATAGTAGATCCTAATTAATAATATGGTATTTTTGAGAAAGAAAATTATCAAAGGTAAACCTTACTGGTACGTTGTAGAGGCTGCTAGAGTCGATGGAAAAGTGAAAACTGCTTTTCAAATTTATCTTGGCAGTGCAGAGAAAATACTTGAAATGAAAAAACAATGTGAATCAATGCCTTATATAAAACTGAAATCTTTTGAGTACGGCAAGCTTGCCGCTCTCCTTCATGTGAATGAAGAACTTGGATTCATTGACATTGTTAATAGGCATACTGATAAAAAATTAATAGACGGATTGAGTGTTGGAGAATACCTCTTACTTGATATAACCGGAAAAAGTCACGGCATTTTAAGTGAAAATGGGATTGAAGACT
>JADGNM010000370.1 GCA_017883485.1 Methanosarcina sp. | reverse complement strand
AACCAAGGAACTCTCTAAAGATGATGGTGAAGTAATAAGTAGAATGTATCAGGTTTATTGATAGCACATTTTGACTTTTACTTCATGGGTGAAGATTGTGAATTTTAATTTTTATTAATGACTTTAGCCCTGAATGGTAAATGTATGTAAATCTGAAATTTTTATCTTTGCATATGAATTAATTACATAGGTTGCCTTTACGAATTTAGCAATGATGAGTTGATGAAGTTATCAATTTTGAAAGATCTGACAGCACAGCTCCTGCGCGCCTTTAAAGGAGTCTCGGCAAAACAGGTACCCTGTACGTCATATATTTTAAATCCAAATGCTTAACGCCGCCAGAATTTAAGAACTTTGTGGTTATTTAAAAATTCCATTAAACCAATGTCATTTTTTGGATGATATCTTTGAAAAGGATAAATTTTCGGAACAGTTTTAGAACACATTTAAAAGTCGCAAAAAATAATAAACTAGAAAAATTTAGAAAAGTATATATAAAACAAAAGACTTGTAAAAAATTGAACGGGCGAGCCATAGAAACTTTTTTAAGTATTAACCCCCCCACTCCCAAACTCGCTCGTTCAGCCCCTATAAAACGTAATCGATTTTTTTGTTCTCGAATCACTCTGATTCAGAAAGCTGAAAGCTTTCCGGGCCTTTAAAAACCTATAATAGGCACGAAGCATCAATATTAAAAGTATGGGAAGCGATTTCTGCACACAGGAAGCTGTAGATGAAAAAGTCCAGAAAGCTGCTGAAGTTAAGGAAGAATTTTCGACCAAAATCTCCGCGCAAAATTTGGGAAAAAAAAACCCTGAAAAATTAGTCGTTATCGGAGGGGGAGCCTGCGGCATGGCAGTTGCAACCAAAATTAGAAGACAGAGTGATTTTGAAATAACTGTACTTTCAAGAGATTCACACACTGCTTACAGTCACTGCGGAATCCCTTTTGTTTTGAGCCGGGAAATTGATAATTTTGAAAAACTTATAGTAAAATCCCCGGATTTTTTCAGGAAAAACAGGATTAATGTCAGGCTTAATGAGAATGTCAGGTCAATAGATCTCGGATTGAAAACTATCTGGACAGGGGAAGGAATTTATCCTTTTGACAAACTCGTGATTGCCACAGGCAGTCTGCCCTTTGTGCCTCGAAAAAGTCGCTTAAATGTTCTTCCTTATGGCATATTTACCGTGAGGAGCCTAGCTGACGGCATGCTCTTTGAAAAAGCCATGGAAACTGCCGAAAAAGTATGCATCATCGGTGGGGGGACAATAGGAATAGAATTTGCCGCAGCATTTGCGAGAAGGAGAATTAAAACTATCCTCATAACCAGGAGCAAACACCTGCTTTCCAGACAACTTGATCCGGATATCGCTGAAATTGTAAGAGCGTATCTGGAAGCTCTGAGTGTTGAAGTAATTTCCGGGGAACAGGTGGTCTTTCCTGAAGGATTCTGGAAAGAAAGAATTTTACAGGTAGGAGATAAGCAAATTCCTGCAGACCTTGTGCTTCTGGCAAGTGGGGTAAAACCTGAAATTTCCCTTGCTCTCGATGCCGGGATCGAGATTGGAAAAGCTGGAGGAATAGTTGTAAACGAAATGCTCCAGGTAAAAGTGGGAGATGAATTCCTTCCTTATGTATATGCAGGTGGAGAATGTGTTGAAGTAACTGACCTTATAACAGGAGAAGCCAGACTTAGTCAGCTGGGTACGACAGCCAGGCGTATGGCCGATGTAATAGGCAACAATATCACCGGAAAGCGTACAGCTTTAGGGCCTCTTGCAGATCCCTGGGTTGCTGTGGCAGGAGATTTGCAGTTCGGTGGAGTAGGAATTAATTCTGAGAAGGCCGAGACCAATGGAATTAAACTGGTTACGGGATTTTCCCGCGGGCGGACAAGAGCTTCCTATTACCCAGGTCGAAAAGATCTGTTTATCAAACTCCTTTTTAAAGATGATCATCTAGTAGGTGCGCAGCTTGCCGGAGGAGAGGGGATAAAAGAAAGAGTGGATGCTCTCTCCCTTGCAGTCATGAAGAAAGCTACAACCAGAGACCTCCTTGATATGGAAACCTGCTACGCTCCCCCGGTCTCCATGCTTGTGGACCCTCTCCGACCAGCGGTAAAAGCTGCAATCAGAAACATAATCGCAGATGATCAAACGAAGTAAAAATGAAATTAAAACGAAAAGAGATTAAAATTAGATTAAGATGGGGGGAGGAGGATGTTAGAAATCGACGGTTCTTATGGGGAGGGGGGAGGACAAGTAGTCAGGACCGCTGTTGCTCTTTCAGCAGTTACTGGAAGCGGGATAAGGATAACAAAAATTAGAAAAAATAGACAAAACCCTGGCTTGAAACAGCAGCATTTAAAAGCTCTGGAAACTGCAGCCAGGATCTGTGAGGCTCGGGTTTCGGGACTTTTCCAAGGTTCAACCGAGCTTTCCTTCGTTCCAGTAGAAATAAAGGGGGGTAAATATGAAATTGATATCGGAACCGCAGGAAGCATAACCCTCCTTCTCCAATGTCTTATGCCTGCCCTGCCTTTTGCAAAAGAAAAGGTTGAACTTACGATAAGTGGAGGAACTGACGTTGCCTGGTCTCCAACAATGGATTACTTGCAGCGAGTAACTTTCAAAGCTCTGGAGCGGCTGGGCTATGCGGGCAGAACAGTCCTGAATGAACATGGTTACTATCCGAAGGGTGGAGGAGAAGTTTCAGCTTTTTTTGAGCCGTGCAGGCTTCATGGATTTCACTTTTTAAAAGAGGAGGAAGGGATCAGAGGAATTTCTCATGCTTCGAATCTCCCGGCTCATATACCTTTACGCCAGGCAGAGGCTGCCAGAATCAGGCTTTTGGAAGCTGGATACCCATCCCAGATTGAAACCAAATCTTTTAAAGCTTTTTCCACCGGAAGTGGGATAACTCTATGGGCAGGCTATCTTGGGGGAAGTGCTCTTGGGGAAAGAGGGCTTCCTGCAGAAAAAGTAGGCGAATATGCTGCAGAAGAAATTATTCCCGAAATGAACGCAGGAGCCTCTGTGGACATATATCTGGCAGACCAGCTGATCCCTTATATGGCTCTTGCAGGAGATAGTTCTTACACTGTCAGGGAACTTTCCCAACATACTATAACGAATATCTGGGCCGCTGAACAATTTTTGGATGTAAAGTTCAAGATCGAAGAAAAGGAAGGCCATTTTAAAGTATCGGTGGACTGAAAGCGCGAATATAAGGCATTAAGAAATAGGCAATAAAAGAATAAGACAATAAAAGAATAAGACATTAAAAAGTAAGATACTATTTACATTCCGACCCCCCCCTTTAAATTTTTCATTGAATTTGGTTGATTTAGTGATTCTTGCCTTTTTAGATGGCGATTATTTTTACAAATAGTTA
>JADGNM010000043.1 GCA_017883485.1 Methanosarcina sp. | reverse complement strand
ATAATAACGAAACAAAATAGTATTCATTTTATATGCAATTTTTCCTCGAAACGAGGAAAAATTGTAGCCTTTGAAAGGTTATCTGAATAGTTACGAAATAAGAAACGATCGTACTTTGAGAGGAGCAGTCGAAAGATATATGGAGGTCTCGCTTTTGTACGTAATTGACATATGTGAGATGATAATTTCCAGTGAGAGATTGAAACGCCCGGATACTTACAGAGAAGCTGTCCTGATACTTGGCCAGCACAACATTCTCCCGATGACCTTTGCCGAAAAACTTGCACCTGCAGCCGGATTCAGGAACGTGCTTGTGCACATGTATACTGATATCGATTTGGAAAAGCTTTATTCTCATCTTCAAAATGATATTGATGACCTGGAACTCTTTGCTGAATACATTGCAAAGTACTTGCTTTCCAAACACGGGTAATCACTGGTAATTTAAGGATTTTCGCGAGCCCTATCTTTAAACCAAGTTTTGGACTATAGGCGTCAATTATTTCCATGCTGAGTTTTTCACAGAACTCCTCTGCAGAATAATCTATCAGGTCCCATACCGAAAAATAAACCGTAACACAATCAGTGCTTGCCTCCAGCCATCTCTGGATTTCCTTCAAAATAGAGGTTTATCCAATCCTTCGTTTTCCGTAGAGTCATATCCGACAGTCGAGCTTTTGTCCTCCAACTCGGAAAGCATTTTCTCCTCAAGCTCTTCCCTGTTTACTAATTCTTCCCCTTTTGCTGGTTTTATGGTGAATGACATGATTCTCACTGATAGATTATTACTAACAAATTTATTAGTAATATATTTATTAGTGCCTTATTAGGAATGACAAAAATATAATTTCAAGTATTTCAGGTACTAATATGGTCTTGATGATTATTAGATGAAATGGAATTATAGAGCCATTCTGGAAGTAAAAAACTCGATGTTATTTTTTAATCATTCCTTAGTGTTAATGAGTATGTATCACTAATAAGAAAGGTGGGAAACTGATGGTGAAAGAGAATAGTATACAGTCTGAAAAATTCTCCTTACATGCACGCTTGAAGTCTCTTAATACCACGGAGTATTACGATCTGGTAAGCAGCTTTCTGCTTAAAAAACCCGAATTAAACCAGCTGGTCTGGAATGGTTCAAAGAAAAAAAGGAATCCACTTCAGAAACTACAAAAGATGAAGATGTCGTCTCCATAAACGACAAACTGCTGCTTGAATACTGGGAAGATGCCAGGAGCATAATCTCAGATTTCAACGAGATTGGTGGTGGCCCGGAAGACGATGAAGAGGAAGTATATGGTTACTTGGAAAAGATTTCGGAATTGATTAAAGAAGACGGCCTGTCAACTGCTGCAAAATTTGAATTTTTAGATGAAGCCTTTAAGGAATATAACATCAACAATTCAGGTTTTGAAGATAGCCTTATGGAAATCTTTTTTGAGATCTGCCAGACAAAGGAAGAATGGGAGTATTTGGTGGAAAAACTTGATGAGCATCCTTCTAAATGGAGAAAAGAACGGATAATGATTATTCAGAGAGAACACCTCCATGATGAAGAACTTACCTGCAAGAGCGCATGCAAATCCTTACTTCCGGAATGGATTACTGGGACCTGGTTGAATTTTATATTGAAAAGGGAGATCAGGTAAAAGCTCAGGAGACGGCAGAAGAAGGTATCCTAAAGGGGGAAGGCTGGGTTACTATGGTGTTTGAATTCCTGTGGGAGTACTTTTCCAAAAAGGAAGACACAGCCAATCTGGAGAGGCTTGTGCGAACGGCCTTATCCCGCAATACTGAACAGAAGAACATGTTGGACAGGTTATTTGACTATTACAGGTCAAAAGGAGACTACGAGCTTGCAAAAGACGCCCTGATAAGGTCATTTGAGTTTGCCAGGCAGCAATATTATGCAGAGTACAAAAGAATGAAAGGATTCCTGAGAGCCCTTGATTGGAAATTCATTGAGCCTGAAATATTTAATAAGATCAAAGAAAAAGACTTTCACGATTATTTGCGGATATGTTTGGATAAGGGTATGAAAGAAACAGTTCTCAAATCAATTTTAAATCCTCCCAAAAACAGGTTTGGTTATTCAATAGAAGTTGATTTTGATAAGTTTGCAGATGAACTGATAAGCGATTTCCCGAAAGAAATCATCGAATTTTACTGGCAAAAAGCCTATCGAAACATACCCAGCGGGAACAGAAATACATATTGGACCGCGGCCGAATACCTAAAAAAGGTTAAAGAAATCTATTTTGATATCTTAAAAGACGAAGCAGGATGGGTAAAACGTATTTCAGACCTAAAGTCAGAATTTAAGAAAAGGCCTGCTTTTCTTGATGAAGTGATCAAGTTATAGCCTATTTTTTTCGATTTTTTGCCAGCCGAGTTTCGCTTCGGCAGCACGAGGTCCGTTTTGCTTGCTGTGCTCTTTCAAGCGGAACTTGACGAAGTCATAATCACAAGGGGCAATATTTAAAGAGTATTCTAATTTGACTTTGTCAGATTTCTTTTTCCTGATTATACTTTATTTTTGATCCAATCTCACCCAAATCTTAAAAGATTTTTGTTCAATTAGATATACCATAAGGATAGCTCTCGAATCTAAGAAACTACTTAATAAATTTTAAAATATTATCTACTATAACATATGCTATTGATAACATATAATTTGAAAATTGCTTTAAACGATAATTATTAAGGATAATGTATTCTATTTGGTTTATATAATTAAGAGCTATATATCTTATATACTCATTGGATCTGAGATTCGGACACTCTAATCCCAAAATGGAAATGAGTATAGTAGACAGGAAAAACAGGTCGTAGGAGTAGGTTACAGAAAGTCATGAGCATAAATATTGCTCTCAAAATGACCAAAAAGCGGCAGGCATATCCGTTTTTAAGAATTGACCACTAGTCTCCCTACTTCCAAAAATCACTCCCAATATGTGTTTGCCTTCCGGTCCCTCCGGAAAGGAGACCGCTTGCCGGAGATTGATCCCAAAAGGTTCTTTTTCCGGCAGCAATTTTGGTAAAGGATTATTTCCTTTCTCTATGATTGTTTTCAGTTTTCTTTGTCTTCTTCGACTTCATCCTCGTCTTCTTCGATTTCATTTTCGGCTTCGTCTTCTTCTATTTCTACTGCTTCGTCTGTATCTTCAATATCTTCGGTGTCTTCGATATCCCCGATATCCTGGATGTCCTCAAGCCCTTCGACTTCGTCCTCTGCGGCTTCTGTTATCTTTTCTGCCTCTCCTTTTTCTCTGGCTTTGAGTACGGTCATTTCCAGTTCTTTTTCGACTTTTCCGTTTTTAATCCTGGCCATGCCTGCGACTTTGTCGCCGGATTTGATATTCATGATCTTTACGCCCTGGGTGTTTCTGCCCTGGATGGGGATATCTTTGACTGGGACACGGATGATAATGCCTTCAGAACTTGTGAAAATAAGTTCGTCGTATTCGGCTACGGACCTGACTCTTGAAACAGGGCCGTTCCTGGCATTGGTGACGATTGTTATCACGCCTTTACCGTTGCGGTGGTGCACAGGGTACTCCGAGTACTCGGTTCTTTTGCCAAAGCCGTTTTCAGTTACTGTCAGGAGGGTTGTAGTCTCGTCGACTATGTCCAGACTGACAACTTCATCATCTTGACCCTCAAGTGTCATGCCGCGGACGCCTCTTGCAGTTCGGCCCATCGGGCGGATGTCTTCTTCAGAGAAGCGGATAGCTTTGCCTTTCTTGGAAACCATGACCACTTCCCTTTTCCCATCGGTCAGGAGAACGCGGACAAGCTCGTCGCCTTCGTCCACGGTAACTGCAATTATGCCTGCTTTCCTGGGGTTCCTGAACTCGGAGAGAGGGGTCTTTTTGACTGTGCCTTCCTTTGTTGCCATAAGCAGGTAGAGGTCTTCGGCAAATTCCTTTACAGGGATCATGGCATTGACCATTTCTCCTTCCTGAAGTTCCAGGAGGTTTACAATGGCTTTGCCTCTGGACTGGCGGGATCCTTCGGGGATTTCATAGACTTTCTGCCAGTAGAGCCTGCCAAGGTTCGTGAAGAAAAGGATATAATTGTGGGTTGAGGAAATAAAGAGGTTTTCCACAAAGTCTTCTTCCTTCATTTCTATGCCTATTATGCCCTTGCCTCCGCGGCGCTGCATAGTGTAAGTGCTAAGAGGGATGCGCTTTATATAGCCTCCGTTTGTAATCGTGACAACGACTTCTTCTTCATGAATAAGGTCTTCGTCCGTGACCTGGGAAGCATCCTGCACGATTATTGTCCTGCGGGCGTCTCCATATTTTTCCTTGAGTTCCAGAAGCTCGTTTCTGATTATTTCATACTTGAGCTCCTCGCTTTCAATAATTTTCCTAAGTTCTGCGATCAGTTTTATAAGGCCTTCCAGCTCCTCGAGGATCTTCCGGGTCTCAAGCCCTGTCAGGCGCTGCAGGCGCATTTCCAGGATAGCTTTAGACTGGACTTCGTCAAGGGCAAAATTAGCCATCAAGCCCTTTTTTGCCTCATCGGCATTTGCTGAGCCTTTAATTAGAGCGACCACTGCGTCTATGTTATCCAGGGCAATTCTCAGCCCTTCCAGGATGTGAGCCCTCTCTTCACTCTTCTTAAGATCGTAGAGCGTCCGCTTCTGGATAATTTTCATCCTGTAGTCCAGGTAGATCTCCAGAATTTCCTTCAGGTTAAGTTCCTTTGTCTTTATTCCGTCCACAAGGGCCAGGTTGATGATTCCGAAGCTGGTCTCCATCTGGGTGTGCTTGTAGAGCTGGTTTAAGATAACCTTCGGGTTCGTGCCCCGGGAAAGCTCGATAACAACCCTTATCCCGTCCCTGTCTGACTCGTCCCGCAGATCGGAAATTCCGACTATTATCTTATCCCGGGCGAGCTGAGCGATGTTTTCAATCATCCGGGCTTTATTCACCTGATAGGGGAGCTCCGTTACAATAATTTGCTCCCTATCTTTCTTAAATTCCTGGATTTCGGCAACTGCCCGAATCTTCACCGGACCCCTTCCGGTCATGTACGCAGACTTTATGCCTGCTGTTCCCAGGATATGAGCACCTGTAGGGAAGTCAGGGCCCTTGATTACGCTCATGAGTTCCGGAATTGTCGTTTCCGAGTTTTCTATAAGCATGAGAGTACCGTCAATTACCTCTCTTATGTTATGAGGGGCCATGTTTGTTGCCATCCCCACTGCAATTCCTGTGGATCCGTTTATTAGAAGGTTCGGAAGTTTTGCAGGGAGGACTTCGGGCTCTTCCATGGACCCATCATAATTGGGCCTGAAGGGCACAGTTTCCTTCTCAATGTCTGCCAGCATCTCATCTGCGATTTTATCCATTCGGACTTCAGTGTAACGCATAGCAGCAGCGGAATCCCCATCTATTGACCCGAAGTTTCCCTGTCCATCAATTAAAGGATAGCGGAGGGAGAAAGTCTGGACCATACGCACAATACTGTCATAAACAGCAGTGTCTCCATGCGGGTGGTATTTACCGAGAACGTCTCCCACAACACGGGCTGATTTCCTGTAAGGCTTGTCGTGGGTAATCCCAGCTTCTTTCATTGAAAAAAGAATCCTGCGATGGACAGGCTTTAAGCCGTCCCGAGCATCGGGAAGAGCCCTTCCGACAATTACACTCATTGCATAGTTGATGTAGGAACGTTTCATCTCATCGTCAATAAGAACAGATACAATTCCAATCCTTTCGGGCTCCAGTTCTTCGTCCTCAGGCTCGTTCAGGATTGGGTCGGCAATAGTTCTTGCAGAGTTTTCATCTGACTTTTCCTTAGTTGTAGAGCCGGATGCGAGAGGCTCGGATGCGAGAGAGTCGGGTACAGTCTTTCCTGTTTCTTTCTCGCCCTCGATTCCTGTCTCTTTCTCGTCCTCAATTTCTGCCTTTTCGTCCTGTTCGTCAGGGATAAGGGTAGCCTGATAAGATTTTTTAATTTCAGCTTCCGATTTTTTTTCTTCTTCGTATTTTGCCATTTTTAGCCACCTCAGATATCGAGTTCCCCAACCTCTTTTGCGTGCGTTTCTATGAAGTTCCTACGTGGCTCTACTTCATCCCCCATAAGGATCCTGAATATCTCATCAGCCCTGATTGCGTCGTCCAGGGTTACCTGTAAAAGGGTCCGGCTCTCAGGATTCATAGTGGTTTCCCAAAGTTGTTCCGGGTTCATTTCTCCTAGACCTTTATAACGCTGGATGGTGAGACCTTTTTCCCCAAGTTCTGTCTTCTTTTCGGCAAGTTCTCTGTCCGAATATAAGTAGTAATCCGCCTTTCCTTTCTTTACGCGGTAAAGAGGAGGCTGGGCGATGTACACATATCCTGCATCAATCAGGGGCCGCATGTAGCGGAAGAGCAGTGTAAGGAGAAGGGTCCTTATATGCGCTCCGTCCACATCGGCATCGGTCATGACTATAACCTTGTGGTAGCGTGCACTATCCAGGTCAAAATCCTCACTGACTCCTGTCCCTATGGCTGTAACCAGGGATACAATCTCGTTGTTTTTCAGAATCTTTGCAAGCCTGGACTTTTCCACATTCAGGATCTTTCCCCTCAAAGGCAGGATCGCCTGAAAACTCCTATCCCTTCCCTGTTTTGCCGAGCCGCCGGCAGAATCTCCTTCCACGACATAAATCTCACAGGCTGCTGGGTTTTTTTCCGAGCAGTCTGCAAGTTTGCCCGGAAGAGTGCTGACTTCAAGCGAATTCTTTCTCCTTGTCAGTTCCCTTGCCTTTTTTGCAGCTTCCCTGGCTCTCTGGGCAAGGAGGGCTTTTTCAAGGATAATGTTTGCAACTTTGGGATTTTCCTCAAAAAATTCCGCAAGCCCGTCAGTTACAAGAGAATCAACTATGCCTTTGACATCGCTGTTTCCAAGTCTTGTTTTGGTCTGTCCCTCAAACTGGGGCTCCATGAGCTTGACACTTATGATTGCAGTCAGCCCTTCTCTTACATCATCGCCTGTAAGTTTTGCGTCTTCCTTGGATAGCTTGTTAGCTTTAATATAGTCGTTTGCGACCCTTGTAAGGGCTGTCTTAAAACCGATGATATGGGTTCCGCCTTCAGGAGTATTGATATTGTTTGCAAAGGAATACACATTCTCCGTATAGCTGTTTGTGTACTGCATCGCAATTTCTACTACCATATCGTCCCTCTGGCGTTCGAAATAAATAGGTTTTGCGTGGAGCGGCTGCTTTTTCTTGTTCAGGTACTCCACGAATTCCACTATTCCCCCCTGATAGGCAAAAGTCTCTGCCTGCCCATCTGGACTTCTTAAATCCTTCAGGATTATGGTAAGCCCCCGGTTCAGGAAAGCGAGTTCTCTTAACCTGTTAGAGAGAATATCGTAATCGAAATATGTGGTCTCGAAGATTTTTGTGTCTGGTTTAAAAGTAGTTTTTGTCCCCCGAATGTCTGAAGTTCCGATTTCCTGGACATCAGCCTCAGGTTTTCCACGGATATAGCGCTGGAAATACTTCTTGTCATCTCTATTAACTTCTACTTCCAGCCATTCCGAAAGGGCGTTGACAACAGAAACCCCTACTCCATGCAGTCCCCCTGAAACTTTGTAGGTATTCTTGTCGAACTTCCCTCCGGCATGCAGGACAGTCATCACGACTTCGAGGGCTGATTTCTTGTGAAATGGATGGGGATCGATGGGTATGCCTCTCCCATTGTCAAGGACCGTCACACTCCCTTCCGGGTTAATTGTTACTTCTATCCTGGTACAGAAGCCTGCAAGGGCTTCATCAATACTATTGTCTACAACTTCATAGACTAGGTGATGGAGCCCGCGGCCATCCGTGCTCCCTACGTACATGCTGGGGCGTTTCCGGACAGCTTCCAGGCCTTCTAATACCTGGATGCGCGAAGCATCGTAAACCTGTTTATCACTCATCTTGGGTTGTTCTCCATAAAAATCTAATAAATTATAATAAATTATCTAAAAGTATGACATTTAAATTTTTTTAAAAAATTCGTGGGGAAACTTATGTCAAAATAGGTCTTCGAAATGATGTTAAATTTATAACCCTTCATATGACCCTTCAATTATTATTATGTTAATTTTATATTTATATGCTATGTTTCTGCCATGAACCAAATTCAATATGCGCTCATACATTTTAAGCCTTTAGATTTACTGAAAATTCAACCAGATTTTTTGTAGTAAATTCCCTTAGAAACAGGTATTTTGACATAATTTTGCGGCCAATTATGCATATTTCATACTAATTTTCTAGCACGTATTCGAGGTAAATAAATATTTCCTGTTTCACTGTGAAAAAATCTGTATTTTCTCAGGAGTCAGGGCATAACTTAAGGCATTTTTGAAGTTTACAAATAAAAAAAGGTATATGAATGTACTATTCGATTATCGTGATATACTTGCTAACCATCCTGCTGTAGTAAAGCCTTCGGATTAATTTGCAGCCTAATTTAAGGCTCATTTTGAGACTTGGTAACGAGCAGAGGATACAGGGCTGTTGCGATTACATACAACTCCCAGCAAATCTCAGATTTTCTTCACTGTCGTGTTTTCTTATACCATACCCAGTTCTTTGAGCCTGTTAGGCAGGTAAACTTCGGTTACGAAGTCCAAGCCTTTTCCGGCAAAGGCCTGCTGTTCAGCCTTTTTCCCGATATCGAGCTGGAGCTTAATTTGCTCTTTCCAGTATTCGGACTCAAAACGGGGGTCTGAAAGTTCGCTGCGCAGTGCGTTTATGTCCTGTTCGGTAAGTTTGTCGGTCGAGAGTTCGTATTCGACTATATCCGAGGGCTGGAGGCCCAGGAATTTGGCTGCGGGTGTAGCCATGAATTCCGAGAGATGAGCACTCTTTATAGCCCCGTAGGCTACAGACGCAAAGATCCTGTAAGACCAGGGATCACCGTCAGTAAAAACAGTTACAGGTATGCCTAATTCCTCGTTCATGCGTTTCATTATCCTGCGGGTCGACCGGGCAGGTTGACCCTTGAGATGGACGAGGATCGCATTGTAGGCCTCATCAAAGCCGTTTTCAATGAGCCGGGCATACATACCACCTGTTTCTATGGCCATGATCATACTTGCGTCGTGGCCCTTAAATTCGACATTTTCCACGTTGAAAGGGATCTGGTATCCGCCTTCACCTACATCTTTCTGACAGTGGATGTTCCGCTCCCCTCTCTTAGTCTGTTCCGAAATCTCAATCGGTCCGAACATTGTAGCCCCGTCTTCTTCGGGGCGCATGTGGAAATACTCCCTCTGGAGACTGGTAAGGAGTTCCATATCTTCGATCAGACGGTCGCTTTCAGCTTGCTCTTTAAACTTAGCGGCGTCCCAACCTTCCGATATATAATAGAGTTCTCGAAGTGTTGAGCCGCGGTTATGGGCCAGGTGCTCGTTTATAAGAAAGTCTGTTGCATAAGTTGTCTTCAGGAGTTGGAAAGCTCCTTTTACAGTTTTTGCACTCCTTTCGCTTTCCCTATCTCCGTAGATCCAGACCTCACTCTCATCGGAATATTCCAGGTTTGCCTTGGTCCGGCTGGGGAGGCTGACATTTGGCACAATCTCGTCTTCAAACTGCTTGTAGATCCTTTCTGCAATCTCAAGCAGCTTGTCTCTTGCCAGTGCATCTCCCTGAATTGTTTTGCTATTTACTTCTCTGGCCATCTTATACCCCCTTAAAGGCCTTTGCCCCTGTTACCAGCTCTTCTTCGATCCCTTCCACAATAAGGTCTGGAAGCTTTCCGAGTTCTTTATCTGTAGCAGACTCTATTCTGTAGCTGAGCACTTTTGAAGACCCTACTGCTGCCGAAATGTCCCAGATATAGTCGTAATCACTGCCCATCGTCACAACCTTTGGTTCGGGCTTTGTCTTTGTTATTGTCCAGGGAAGCATCTCATGGACCCTAAAGGAATATCCTGAGCTTCCGAAATTCTTGACCTTTATCGTAATATCCGCAGACCCATCCTCGTTCCTTCTTACTTTCCTGTGCACGAGCAGGTTTCCCATAATCTTCGCAACAACAGGATTGATATCAGGGACATCTTTTTCCAGAATACCTGCAACCTTTGCGGCCATCTTCGGAAGCACTTTTGTGATAATTATTTCTTTTTCCCGACGTCTCTTGAGGTTGTCCTGCTTGCTCAGGTAGTGCTTAAGTTTTCTTGCGACCTCTTTGATTGCAAGGTCAACCTCTTCTTTTATCACAGGAATATCGGCAATAGCATCTTTTGATTCCGAGGTAAAGGGCACATTAATTGAAGCAACGTGGATTAAAAGAATAACAGGACCCAGGGGAACTCCTCCTCCGGGCTGGTTTAAGCCGTACTGTTTCCACTTGATATCTTCTACTGCATGCGTGGTAACACAGCCACCCTGCTGGTAAAGCAGAGGCACACGGTTAGCAAAACGCATAATACTTATTTTTTCTTCTTTAGGAAGGTCTCCTCCGTAGGCAAGCCCGACTTCGACTACAAAGGGATTTCCGGAAAATACAGCCGGTTTTCGTGTGCTTGTGGCTATAAAATCCACGTTTGTTTCTTTTTCAAGCCCTCTATGAATCAGCTCTTCTCCTATCGGGGAAAGACAATCCGTAGGAGGAGCCATTATTTTTACCTTTTCAAAAGCCTCTATCAACTTTCTTGCCTCATGGCGGCCCAGCGTGTGAGGATCTATTTCAGGATCAAGCCCTGAAGCCTTACAGATTTCCTCGGCAGTATACAGGCCTATTTTACAAAAAGAGTAACGGAGGAATGGAGCAAGTCTCTGGCGCTCGGTATAATGCAGCATTTTCATAAGAGTTCCCAGCTCAATGCCTTCAGGATGGGGCAAGATTTCCGTTGCAGGGTCAGGCATCTTATCTGTTGCTCTTTCAAAGACCTCTTCGTTGCCTTCAGGGTCGATAAGGGTAATCCGTGCATGGGGATTTACAATTGCTGTGGCTTTAAGGTACTCATAAATGGACTGCCTTCTCCCTTTTACGTAAGCAGCCTTCATCTCCATTTCTATCTGGGTCCCATGTGGGCGGAACCAGTCTTTTATCTCGTCAATCAGGATCTCAGGCTCATTAGTGCTGGTATTTATCATGATCTCATAATAATGGGCCGGAGAACTTGAGCTGGTCTTGGAAAGGATTTTCGTATGTCTGCCAGCAGTCATCTGGGAATAAAGCACGGCTGCAGAAATCCCAATTCCCTGCTGTCCTCTGCTCTGCTTGAGGGCATGGAACCTTGAACCGTAAAGCAGTTTTCCAAAGACCTTTGGGATCTGTTCTTTTACAATCCCTGGCCCGTTATCTTCTACGATAATGGTTACGTAGTCCGGCCCCGTCCTTTCGACCTGGACAAGAATGTCAGGCAGGATTCCTGCCTCTTCGCAGGCGTCCAGGGAGTTGTCAACAGCTTCTTTCACTGTTGTAATAAGGCTTCGAGGTGCAGAGTCAAAGCCCAGGATCTGCCTGTTTTTCTCAAAAAATTCTGCGACACTTATTGACTTTTGTTTTTTTGCAAGTTCTTCTGCAATAGGGACTTCCATGGAATTTTACCTCATACTGAAAAATCAATTTAACGTTTCTGGGAAATCAAGCTAAATTTAAAAGATACCTTTTATCTACTTAAAAATATTTAAGGTGAAAATTATTTTCAGTTAAGTTATTTATTTACAGTTAAAG
>JADGNM010000369.1 GCA_017883485.1 Methanosarcina sp. | reverse complement strand
ATCTTCGGTAAGTGTCACAGTGTATCTGTTCATAAGTGATACTTATGAATATCATTCAATATAACTCTTAAGACTTTCAATCATTGACGCGACACTAGTGTAAGTCCTCTCCCAAACGAAACTGTCATTGAAAAGCATTTCCCTAACAGCTTTTTCCAGACCGAACTCCTTCCCGTTCTTAAAGAATCAGAAGTAACGGACCTTGTAATCTGCGGGGCAATGAGCCATATGTGTATAGATACAACTGTCAGGGCTGCAAAGGAACTTGGTTTTAAATGTACCTTGATAGCTGATGCCTGCGCTGACCGCAACCTTAAGTTCGGAGATGCAGGATACTTCTACAAGGATAATATTTAGAGCAGTTTCTATCAACTGGCTAAACTCTTTTAATCCAAAAAACAAAGAGATACTAATCTAAAAATATAGAAACAGCCGTCAAAGAGTATTAATATTACCAAAAGGCAGAAAAGGGTAGTAGCGAAGTATAAACAAAAAAACTCTACCCTCTTGATAAATTAAGTTGCTCTGTCGTGCTGACAGAAGTGATTATTCGGATTTGCGTCTTTGAGATCATACTCTTTCCAGACGTCACATGAATCACAAATGCATTGTCTATCAAAGTCAAGGTCCTGGCATCGGGCTTTACCTTCCGAGCAGTATACTCCTGGGACGTCCTCTGGATTCGAAATCTCACCTGCGGGCAGATTCTCCATTGCTTGTTTTAAACTCTTAATTTTATCCTGTGCACATTGACTGTCAGCCTGGACCGGACACTGTGGGCATTTACATCTGCTAATGTTCTCCCCTACATAAGGAACTACAAAATCCGTACCTCTTTCAAAAGTCATATTCCTGTCTCTAGGTGTAATAGAGCCCTTTTCTTCGGTTGGTGTATTTCTTCCCATATTCTGTTATCCCCAAAACTAATAATCCATTTAGTTTTCTTATTTCAGGTTTCGACTTCAGGCATATAAGTGTTTTCAGTTATATAATGATATGCTACAGTGCCTGAAGGCTAGGGATAATGAAATCAACCAATTTATTGATATGTTTTGTAAAATTCAGTGGTTAAATTTCGGTTTTAACTGTTGAAGCGACTATCTTCAAATTGTTAACTTGAAGATATCTATTATGCCTCTGGCAGTCAGGTCGACTGCAAGAGCGGCGAGCAAAAGCCCCATTAGTCTTGTAAAGACCAGCATTCCGTTATATCCTATGAGCTTGTGGATTCTTCTTGAGAATAGGAATATATAAAGGGAGATAATGAACGTCAGTATTATGGCTACAAGAATTATTATTTTTTGCTCAATAGTTTGTGTCCCTCCCATCAGGACGATCACTGTACTGATTGTACCGGGCCCTGTCAGAAGTGGAAGGCCTATAGGAAAAACCCAGATATCTTCGCGTTCCTGGGACTGAGAAATTTCTTCTTCGGTAATACTCTCTCCTGAGATCTTGGCATGCATCATATCAAAGGCAATGCTGAAAAGAAGGATTCCTCCTGCAACGCGCAGTGAATCCACACTGATGCTGAACAGGTTAAGTATCACGCTTCCTGTGATTGCGAAAAAAAGAGCAATAAAACATGCAAGTGTGACTGCTTTTTTTGCGATTTCGTTTTTGTTTTCATGAGTCATCTTGCTGGTCAGAGAGATGAAAGTTACCACCGCGCTGATGGGACTGACAACAACGAAAATAGTTGTGAATGTGTAGATGAAGAACCCCAGGCTATCGGCTATCATTTTCTCCCTGCTCTTTATTTCTTTCCAACTTATACATATAATTTTTTCCTGTTATAATATTTTACTACTGTGTAAACAAAATTCATTTAAAGATATGTGAGTTTAAAGATTAGTTGATAGATATCTCTGTTGAAAAAGCGTGGTTTCTAAACATACTCTGGAATCATAGTATTGCATAGATAAAAAAACTCTATTAATCCAGTATGGAAAATTTATCCCGTACAGAATAACTTTTTATATAATGAACAGTTAAAAATCAAATGTTTTTGCTAGGTGATTTGGACTGGTGCGTATAGCTTCAATTAATAGCGCTTCTCTGGCAAGCTAATTCATCGTTTTCAATAATCGAAGAAAACCGAAAGTTTTGTCTGCTTACCATTTGGTGGCATTTCATCCAGCTCTTCTTGTCCTTCTGTTTTAATTTTTGTGTATTCCGAAAATCTATCCAGAGAAATGCTTTCATCGTCCCGGCTCAGTGAATTTCTGCAGTACTGCATCGTCTTTTCCTGCCAGTCTCCTGAAAGCAACAGAAATTTCATTCCTCTCTTCCGCTCGTTCCATTTCCAAACCTCAGCATGGTAGAAAATAGCAGCTAACTGGCTTGATAGTTGAGCGTAAGGAACTTCAGGCCGGAGCTTGTACATGAATTTTCCGATGCCGTCTTTTTCAGTTCCCATATACAGTTTTGCGGCACCGTTTGAAAGGTCTTTCCATTCCATATCTTCCATATACCTGCATAACTTCTCCAGATGACTGCAGCTGATTTTATCTATCCTGGGGAACCGCCCCCTTCTGAACTTTCTTTTTATAAAAATGTTTCCGCGTCCGTCTATCCGCCAGGAAAAGGCTTTCTGTTTTATGCCGAGGGTATGGGATCGAGACCAGGAGGCGGACATACAGGGTAAATCTGATTTTAAAATATAAAAAACTGTTTCTTGCCCATGTTATTTTTCGTCGGGACGAAGATTTAAAATCTCTTATAATGAGTTATTACGTTTTCCGGAGTGTTAAAAACTAGGGTTCTGTGAAGTCTTCGGGTGCTTTTAAATAGTACTCTTTTCGTTAAGGTACTACTAAGGATATTATGATTTGTATAATACTAGCAGCCGACGACTTTACGGAGCCTTTATAGCAATCTTGTATTTGTGCCTATTTTGGTTTAGCTTTATTTCAGTTTATCTTTATAATTAACTGATTAGCACATTCAGGCAGGGATCTCCTTAGTCAAGATATAAGCAACCATTCCAGGGTTCAGCTTGACTTTCCTTGAAATTTCTTCCTCAATATACTCATCGGATTTGCCTTCATTTTTCATTGCCCTGATTTTCTCAATTACTGAGGCTGGGACGCTGTAATATTCGGTTATATCTTTCCTGTGACCCCAGACATCTCCCTCGATAAGCTGGATTCTCTGCATTTCAAGGAACATTTCAATTGATATTGAAACGGTGCTCATGTAAGATTTGGGCAACTGAATTGCCTCAATTTTCGGGCATGTTTCGACTAGTCCAAAAATGTCCTTATTCGAAGGTCTGAAAGCCAGGTGAACATACGTTCATTAGGATTAAGTGTAAAGATTTCGTAACTATTCAGGTCTTCTTGTAAATATTTACAATTTTTCCTCATTCCGAGGGAAAATTGTATCTAAAATGAAGCTCTTGTTGCTTTGTGAAAAGCGC
>JADGNM010000042.1 GCA_017883485.1 Methanosarcina sp. | reverse complement strand
ATCATAATATAAAAGTTGAACATGAAGTGAAAATATATATTGTATCAAAAAAATAAATTATGTTCTATTTTTGCATGGGGGTCGAAATGTAAATTAAAATGCATTTTACTCTTTTTCCTATTTTTTACACAAAATTCTAATTTTTACACAGGAGCTAGTTTTTTACACAAAATCAGAAGAGATAAGCTTTATATGGATTAGAGAAAGCAATGATATAATGAATGGAAAGGGAGTAGAAAGAGGACCTCTGCAGCTGGACATAGGCATAGTTTTATCAAGCGTTGGAGGAAACTCCAGCCAAGATAGGAATCAAATCCATGGCCTTGTCTCAGTGTATGGCATTGACTTTGGACTTTATATCGGACCATCATATAACCCTTTCCGGACCGTAGGGCCCAGTATCGGTATTGGTTTGCTCATCGGGCATAATAGTTTCCTGGCTGCAAAAATAGGCATCCATTTCAGAAGAACATTCGGTTTAGCTATGCTAATTCCAATAGTTCCAATTTATGGTGCTACCGGAGCGGGCTTTTTAGCCGCATTGCCTGTTCCGGAAGGAGCTAAAGCTGCGGCAACCGTGCCATTACTGTTAGTACCAGCAGCTTTTGCATACCATAAAGATATCAAAGAATTACGTAGACGTGGAACGCAAACTTTGATGAAATTGAGATCATATATAAAGAAAACGAATACTTTATAATATTATTTGATCGTAGTTGAATTTTGAAACTTGAACTTTTTGCCAGCTCAAAAAATGAAATTAAACATCAGGAGGAACTCTCCAGTGTCAGGTCTACGAGCTCATATTCGAGATTCTCGGTTTCTAATCTACTGAGGAGCAAAGAGACCTGCTCGTCTACCGAAACCACAAGAGACGAAAGGCCGTGATATGCAGCCTCGATAACTGATTCATTGGTTCCGAACATTACGTTCGGGCTTATGCCGATCTTGCGCAGAGCAATAAGTGCTTCCACACCGATAGCTGCTATATAGGGTTTAGAGCCTGCCAGCATTTTAAGGCGTTCGAAATCTACTTTTCTTGACCCGCCGCGTTCAACCCTGGGCACCTTGCAGATTGTGATGGTCGCATTTTCAAGATCAATCAGGCCTTTGAGACTGCTTACCCCTACATCCTCGCCCAGGGCAGCATCGGATATAACATTGCCTGAGGCGCCTGTCTTTTCCGTACTGCTTACATATAGGAGACCCTTCTCCATTTTCAGGTAAACCTGCTGTCCTTCTTTTAATTCCTCTTTTGCAATAGCTGTCCAGGTTGAAACATGACTGATTATGTCTTCCATGACAAAACGGGCGTACCGCTTCATTTCTGCAGCGCTTTCGAGCACCCATTCCACGCCTTCTTTGGTTATCCGGTACCTGACCCGGCCCTCAGTAGTAATCAGTCCGTCATTTACAAGCTCTTTTATGTATTCCGAGACTGCCTGGGGAGTTATTCCTATTTTTGCGGCAATTTCCTTTTGCCTGACATTAGGCTGGTGGGCTGCAATTTCGATAAGGACCTGAAATTTGGTTACTCCGCTTTTAGTCTGGAGTATCTTGATCATCAATCGTAATTCTCCTCAACATCTTCAATTAGTTTCAATCTTTGTCCCATTACAGAAAGTCTTTCAGACCTGCGGGCTACAGCGCAGATATAAAAAGGGTTTTTATTAAGGGTACGCGTGAGGTTACTCATCGAGGTATTGCCTTCTTCTACAAGCCTTTCCAGCTCTTCAATAGCATCTTTGACCTCTTCATAAGGCTTGAAGGTCAACATGATAATATCGCTAAGATCTTCAAAAGAACATTGAAAGTTAACCTGAACCTTGGAATAGGAACTGTGATATTCTTTGGAGGGCTTCTGCCCTGCCTCGGGAACTCTCCACTGGCTCTCGAGGAGTCCGGCTTTTTTCAGGATATGAAGGCTTTTTGATGAATCCGCACTCAAAAACTCATCTATCTCTAGTTTGGTCATCCACTTATTTGAAAGAGTGTCGAAAATTCTTTTATGAGTTCTTGAGCCAAAAGTTCTAAGTAATGGTACCAAATAGGAAGGATCATTGATTATTCGAGTTCTTTTACCCATTTATTCCTCTCCTTCTCGTCTTCCTTATAAGCTTTCAAATATGATAAAGATTTGTAGTATGGTTACTCGCTGTAACTGACATCAAGCCCTTCAGACCCTTCCCAGTTAAAAATAGGGGCATTGCGCTTCAATCCGCGGCACTTTTCGTGCAGAGCATGGGCAACGATCGGAAGAGCAATTGTAGCATCTACGAAGACCTGCACCTTTTTTGCCTGGACGGCAATTTTCCCCCAGGAGACCGCTTCGTCAAAAGTACAGCCAGAGAGCCCTCCCCAGTGCGGAGAATCGGATGTGTATTGGATTGCATAATCATGTCCTCCAACATCAATTCCAAGAATAGAAGCAATCACTTCGGTCTGCTGGATAAAATTCTTCGGGACTCCACCTCCAATGTAAACTACTCCAGTTTTCCCTGATTTTTCCACAATCCGCGTAATCTCGTCAACGTCTTTTATCTGGTCTACCTCAAGTTTGACTCCTCTCCTTCTTGCAATTGTAAGCCCGATGCCTATTGAACTGTCCGAAAGTGCCGGAACAAAGACCGGGATATTGTGCCTGTATGCACTTACAACTATGGAATCCTCAGCTGCTCCGCGCCTCACAAGTTCCTTTCCAAGCATGAAAATGAATTCCCGAGACGAGCAGGAGCTATTCCCGATTTCCTTTGCAAAATCCGCAATCAGGTTGTCTGCAGTTCTGAACTCCTCTTCCACTGCAAAGACATCATATATTCTATCCACGCCGTGCTCGAAGAGCTTTTCATCGTCAGCCAGATGGGAACCTACATAATGCTTCTTGCCGAGAGCTTCATGTGAATCATGGAACAGGTTTGCTCCAGTGCTTACCAAGCAGTCTATCATCTTTTCCCTGATCATATAGGAAATAACTCTGCGCATGCCGGCAGGAACCATAGCCCCGGATAAACCCATAAGTACTGTCATGCTCTTTTCTTTCAGCATGTTGTGCCAGGTCTGGACGGATTCGGCCAATTTCCTTCCCTGGAAACCTGTTTTAAGCATCCCGTCCATCAACTCGCCTATAGACCTATCCTTTACATCTATCGGAACTGTCGGGTTGTTTGTAAATACATTATGACGCATACCATTCTCCATAGCAAACAGATAGTGATAGTTACCTTTATTTCCTACACTTGAGGCATCTGGTAATAGAAGGTAAGAAACACGAATAAAGCTAAATAATTATATATTTTTTATTAAATATCAACATATGTGGACTTTTTCACTAATGATATCAGTGAAGATTGATTCTTATGGGGTAAATGATTGATTTTAACAGCGAGAATTTATTTTCAATTAAATAAATTTGAATTCTAAAGTGAAGAATATAAAGTGACGATGTTCAAATGTCCGGAGTATGTACCAATCCCGCTTATAAATAACTCTTTCATTTTATAACGAACACTTTCTTTAGAATTAATTTCGCAATCATTTCTGCATCCTTGCGAAATTAATAGTTTAAGCCTAATCCAGATGGCAATTATTATTTTTAAGCGTTGCCCTTAGATTCCGCATCAAAGGAATTAAACTTTTTGTTTGTTGAATACTGAATAAGGTTCCATTTCATTGTATTATGTCAGGATAGCTCTTTCTGGAGGCTTCTAGTTTAGGATTTTTCAGATCAAACTTTTAAATATTTATCAAACTATTTCAATTAATTTCTTTTCATTTGTCAATCATAGTAGTCGGCTATTTTTTTAAACTCCTTCAATTCCAGCCTTTTTGTGAAGTTTTTCACAAGCTTTATATCATGCAGGATAATTACATCGGTATTACTCTCTGCAATTTTCTTGCTTACTAACCGTTCAGGGATATATCCCAATATCTCCAGCTGTCATGACGGAAGGCAGCATCTTTCTGGCCTGAACCCTGAGGAACTAATGTTACAAAACCACGATGTCGGTATAGATGGAAGAGAAGCTCAATCTTAAACTTCTGGAATTACTCGAGGGTAGACAACTTTCTATCAGCGGACTCTCCAGGGAACTGAAAGCCGGAGGTATAGACGAGCATCGCCTGATTCTTACCGGCTATCTCAGGGCACTCAGAGACCTTAACATTCTGGAGGAAATCGAAGTTCCACCCTCCAAAATTTACTCGCTGCCTGAAAAAGTCGAAGAATATTTACCTGAAAAAATCGAAGAATCCTCTCCCGAAGACATTTATTCTATTTTCAGGAATCAGCTTCTTAAAATTGACCTGGACCTCAGGATCCCGGTAGGAGTATATGTGGTATCCAAACTATTTGAAAGGCCATGTTTCCGCAAGGAGTTAAAACTTATGGGGATCACCCAAAAACACCTTGATCAGTATCTGGAAAAACCCGGAATGGTCTGTGAGCTGCCTGATTCCCACCTGAAAAAAGCCAGATCGGATATTACAAGAATTGAGATCCCTTCAGATGACCCTGCGTATGAAATCCGGGAAAATAAGGAAGAGCTGACAAGGCTTTCAAACGAAGTATTTGCAGGGCTGATAAAACACAGGGTTGACCTTGAGGGCCTGGTAGCGAAGAGCAAGCAAACTACCCTGCTCCCCTAAAATTGTTCATCCCTTTTAAAAATATTTCATTTCTTTGAATCTAAGCCCTTTGAATTTAAGCCCTTTAAATCTAAGAGCTCTACGTTTGCCAGGACCGGATATTAATTTGGTGGTTAGAACATGAAAGTTGCCTGTATCCAGATGGACATACTGCACTGCAGAAAACAGGAAAACCTTGAAAAAGCCCTCCACATGGCCCTCAAAGCCGTAAAAAAAGAAGCAGAAATTATTGTTTTTCCAGAGGTTTTTTCCACAGGCTTTTGCTACGAAAACTTCGACCACGCAGCAGAATCCCTGCCTTCTCCCACCCTTGAGAACCTGGCATGTTTTTCCGAAGCTAACAACTGCATTCTTATTGGCTCAATTATCCAGAAAGCTATTGAAGAAGATGAAGAAGATGAAGAAGATGAAGAAAATGAAGTGCCGGGAAATAACGGTAGTAAAATAAATAAAGGAAGTAAAAACTCTGCCCGTTACTACAATCTCGGCTTCTGTTTTGAGTCAGGTACTCTTGCAGGCACTTATCGAAAAACTCATCCCTTCAAGAAGGAAAATAAGTACTTTTCCAGAGGTAGCTCAATAGAGCCAATTCCCCTTAAAAAGCAAAATTTGAAAATTGGACTTGAGATCTGTTACGAGCTCCGTTTCCCTGAGATTGCAAGAAAACTTGCTCTTTCCGGTTCCGATCTACTTGTAACGACAGCGGCTTTCCCCAACCCGAAGTTAGAACACTGGAAAACCCTTGTAAGGGCAAGAGCAATCGAAAACCAGATCCCGCACATTGCCTGCAACCGCACAGGTTCTGCCCCCGGCTTAAGCTATTTCGGAAACTCAATGATTGTAGATTCCCTGGGTGAGGTAAAAGCTGATGCACGCGATAAAGAGAGCGTAATTGTTTTCGATATTGATCTTTCAGCAAAAGATGAGATTCGAAAAGACGTCCCTGTTTTTGTTGATAGGAGAACAGAGCTTTATTAGGATAGTTTAAAGAATGTTCTGCCACCTCTGCTCAAGTGTTACTCATCTCTTCATTGTCATCGACTATTTGAATTTCACTTGTGTTAATATTTAGGGTTTTAATGTATCGTTCTGTAATAGTGGAAGGCTAGGATTTATGTCATGAATAGCAACAAAGAGCACTGTTTAAGCTGAGAGAGATGCTACGTTCGCAATCACGGTCAGCTGATATTTGGAACGGAGAGCATATATCTGTCTCATTTGCCGATGTTTATGTTTGATGCTGACCGTCATCCTTGCAGATCGCAAGATTAACCCCGACATCAGAATATATACGCTGGATTCGGAGAAATTCGCCATGTCCGATCTGATATCTAATGATACCGATAAACCTATTCGACCCTTTAAATGGGATATATTCCGGGAGCATTTCGAAAGGGAGGGTCCAAAAATTATTCCGAACTTGACCTTCAACGTAAAGAATATTATTTATTAGTTTAGGTTAGATCCCAAAGCTGAGAATCTCAAGAACCTCGAGTACCTGCTCTTCGGACACAGGAAGGAAATCTTCATGCGCATAAAATAACGAAGCCGCAGGACTTCGAGCAAGTTCTGGCAGTCGATGCGGTCAATCCGGCCTTAACCGGTGAAGAGCTGAATGCTGGAGTTCGCGTGACCTTCCCTGGAAAAGAGAATAACTTTACAATGAAACTCAATGAGGGGGAAAATGTCCAGGGAGAACGATCCGGAAGTGATATCTCCAGGGCAAAGCTGGAATAAATATTGGCAAGGAAATTTATTTTGAGGAAGAAGAGCTATCAGAGTTTTGCGATCCTTGCAAGAAGGGTAAAACAACGTGGCATAAGCCCTAAGAAACCGAAAAATCAAGAAGCCAAAATGGCTCCTTTTACTCTTCTTTTTTCGCCTGTTCAATATAAATGGCAGGCCTCAGTGGTTCTGCAAACCTGGACTTATTTTCCGGATCGTAGGCAGGAGAATCTGCATTGTAGATTTCAACAGGGCAGCCGATTTCTTTTTCAAGGAAGGATGAAGCCTCTTTCAGGAGGGCATATTCATCTAGGCCGGGGCCTGCAAAGATCTCGTACCTTTCTGCGCCTCCACTTTTGAACTCGGGGATAATCTTCTGCACGAACTTCGGGATATCCTTGCCAAAGCGTTTTAGCTCGGGGTCTGCCATCAGGGCTTTAATCAGTGTGCCTACTTCGAGGGGGACTTCTTGCTGCATTTCGCAGGCGCGTTTTATGACTGCGGCTTTCCAGGCAGGAGCTGTGTAGAGGTGGACCTTCTGCGGAGTCATTTTCGTTACCCTGACAATCTCTTCGATGTCTTCCAGGGTGCCCTTTATGACTTCTTCGGCAAGTTCTGCGCCTCCGTCTATGAGGTCTTCATTGTAGAGCGGGTACGGGGCAAGGGAAACAAGGTCTTCGTGTCCCATAGCCTCCCAGGTTTCTTCACAGAGGTGCGGGGTAAAGGGAGACATAAGCCTGACCCAGTTATCCAGCACGTAGTAGAGCAGGGTCTCTCCGCCTCTCCTCTGGTACCATTTGACATCGTTTATGAGCAGGAAGAAAGAATTCTGGATGGCTTCCCTGGTCTGGATGGAATCAAGGGCAATATTCGTATCACGGATGTAGTCCTGCATCCTTGAGAGCATCCAGCGGTCTATCTGTTTTAATTCGGCGCTTACGGTTCCGCGTCTTCCACTTTCTATAACGTCTTTTGCAAAGGAGTAGAACCTGTCAACCTGCCGCCTGGCAGATTCGATTCCGGTCCTGTGCCAGTCTGCGTCCTGGGTCTGTTCGGCCGTGGAGAGGATGTACATCCTTGTTATGTCAGCCCCGTAGGTGCGGACCGCGTTTTCCATAGTGAGGATGGGGCCCTTGGATTTGCTCATCTTCTGCCCCTCAAGGGAGACAAAGCCGTTTACTGCAAGGGTTTTTGGCCAGTATTCCTCCTCAAAGAGGGCCACATGGTGGAAGAGGAAGAAGAGCAGGTGGTTCGGTACAAGGTCTTTTCCAGAAGACCTCAGGTCCACCGGGTACCAGTATTCGAAATCGCTGCGGATCTCTTCCAGGATCCCGGAGTCAAGGCCGGTCTCTGCAGAAACAGCTCCTTCATTGCCTTTTCCAAAAAGGATATAGTCAAAAAATGAAAGGGTAAGGTGTTCCAGGGCAAGGTCGCCTCTCTTGATAAACTTAGCGATAATGTAATAACACATATAAATTGTCGAATCCCCAAGAGACTCAATCAGCCACTCCGGATCGAAGGGCAGGCGGGTCCCAAGGCCTTTCCTGCGGGCGCAGGCTTTATCTTTGAGCCAGTCAACCTTGTTTTCGAACTCCACTCTATAGTCTGCCGGAATAATCCGCATCATGCTGAGGCATCTGTAGACCTTTGCTTTCCATTCGGGGTCCGAATAGTTCAGGAACCACTGGCCTTTTACCATATTTACGACACATGGCGTGCCGCAGCGGCAAACCACCGGTTCGCTGAATTCGTAAAAGGTCTCTCCTGCGTTTGAGCTGATAAGGTCCCTGGTGAGGATATCTTTGATCTTCGAGACAGGATGCCCTTCGTATTTTCCTGTGACATCCTTAAGCACTCCTCCGTGGAATTCTCTCCTGTATACGATCTTTGTGGCTTCCTCGGCTTTAAGGTCTTCCTGGTTTGCGACCCCCATACTTTCTACGATTTCTTTTGCCGGGAATTCTCCAAATTCAGGCACTTTGATGAGGGAAATCAATTTGATTTTTCTCAGGTCTTTGCTTATCCCGTAAGCGCTCAGGTCGGCATCATAAAGGTCGCGTAGGGCCAGGTAGTCAAAAGGCGCATGGGCTGGCACACTCATAACTATCCCGCTTCCGTTGTCAGGTGTGACAAAAGAAGCCGGAAGGGAAATTACCTCGTCGTCTGTTACCGGGTTTGTGACTTTTATTCCTATTATGTACTTTGCAGGTACGTCCTCGATGTACTCGACTGTCCTGTCCGTAAAGGTAAGTTTTCGGAAAGCTTCCCTGCTCACAACCCAGAACTCTTTGTATTTGTCCTTTTCAACGCTTACCTTTACATAATCCACATCGGGATTAACCCAGAGGTTAGTCACTCCGAAAGTTGTTTCCGGCCTCAGGGTTGCACAGGGGAGGACAAGGTCGTTGTACCTGAACTTGATCAGGGTGAATTCCACGATTGTGGCTTCTTCCCCATACAGGATATCGTGGTCTTCTACAGGGTTGTTGTCGTTCGGGCACCATTTTACAGGATGCGAGCCTTTGCTGATCAGGCCTTTTTCCGCAAGGCGGATGTACTGCCATTCAATGAACTTTTTGTAAGTCTGGTCCGTTGTCGTAAATTTGCGCTGCCAGTCAATGGAATACCCGATCATGCGCATGGCTTTCTCGGCTTCATGCTTGAAGTAGTCGACTATTTTTTCAGGAGTATCAAGAGTAGGAAGGATATCACCCGGAATCTCATGAAGATGTTCGTATACGTCCATGGTCTGAGGGTCCCGTCTGGCAATCAGTTCCGCAAGTCCTACAATAGGCGTGCCGGTTACATGGAAGCCCATTGGGTAAAGCACGTTATATCCAAGCATCCTTTTATGCCTGGCTACCACGTCCCCTATCGTAAAAGTACGGGTGTGTCCAGCATGAAGGTTTCCATTAAGGTAGGGGTAGGGGATGGTTATGAAGAATTTTTCCCGCCTGTTCGGTTCAGCCTGGAAAACTCCACTTTCATTCCAAATTTTTTGCCATTTCTCTTCAATCTCATGAGGTTCATATTCCTGCTCCATTTGTGTTCACACCCTCTGTGGTAATTATCAAAGAATCTGACTGTAATCTAGCTTGTTTTTCTGCATTTATTTTGCCTTTCCGAAGATGGCTTCCCGGATGGATTCTATATTTGCATCCACTACAGTTGGCTCTTCACAAATATCAATTACTGTCTGCGGGTCCTTAAGGAGATGCCCTGTAGTAATGCAGACAATGATCTCGTCTCTATCAATTACGCCCATTTCAACAAGTTTCTTCAGTCCTGCCACTGAGGCTGCGCTTGCAGGTTCGACACCTATGCCTTCGAGCCTTGCAAGATCTTTCTGGGCTGCAAGAATTTCATCGTCAGTAACTGACTCTGCAGTTCCTCCAGTTTCCCGGATTGCACTGAGGGCTTTTTTAGCGTTCACAGGATTACCAATCCGGATTGCTGATGCAACTGTTTCAGGTTTGTCTTCAGGAGTTATTTCAGGAGCTCCACTTTTAATGGCTTTTACAATTGGACAGGAGCCTTCTGCCTGAATTCCGGTCATTTTCGGGAGAGAATCCGTTATGCCGAGTCTTTCGAACTCTCTAAAACCTTTATAAATAGCAGTAATATTCCCTGCATTACCCACCGGCAGGACAATCCTGTCAGGCACCTTGAAGCCAAGCTGGTCTGCAATCTCAAAGCCGATAGTCTTCTGGCCTTCCAGCCTGTAAGGGTTGATTGAGTTTAAGAGGTAGATTTTTTCCTGAATGCAGAGGGTACGCACAAGAGCAAGCGCATCGTCAAAGTTCCCGCGGATGCTGAGAACTTTTGCCCCGTGCATCAGGGCCTGGGCTACTTTCCCAAGGGCCACTTTTCCTGCGGGCAGCAGTACAACGACAGGAATTCCTGCTTTTGCCCCATAGATTGCCAGGGCTGCAGAGGTATTTCCTGTGGATGCACAGGCAACCGTACTCATGCCAAGTTCAAGTGCTTTCGAAACTCCTACGGTCATTCCCCTGTCCTTAAAAGAGCCGGTCGGGTTCATGCCTTCATGCTTCACATAAAGCGTTTTTATCCCTATTTTTTCGGCGAGCCGGCCGCATTTATAGAGAGGAGTACCTCCTTCCTTAAGAGTTACAGGCTCTCTCTCTACTGGAAGAAGTTTCGCGTACTTCCAAACCGATGGGCATTCGGTCTTAAGCATTTCGATATCAAGCTTAATTGAAGAATAATCATAAATTACATCAAGCAGCCCGTCACATCGGCTGCAGGTATAGATCACTTCATCCTTAGGATACTCTGCATCGCATTCGATACATTTCAAATAGTACATTAAATTGCTCCTGTATCTGATATTAAATTGTCCGGACTCCAGGTTTTAAGTCAACCCGATTTCAGGTTGTTATAACCCTGAGTCTCAGGTTAGCGTAATTTGGGTTTCGAATTAGTATAATATCAGAGTTTTATAATATTTTGTATCCTTAACACTTTACTTACTTTTAAATTATACTGTTTCTGGCTTTTTGATATCTCTCCGGATTGTAGTCTTTTGGCAGAAACTCTAAACTTAAAGCCAGATCAATGGATCAATATCCGTAAAGTGCAATATTTCAAACCAGAATTTAAAATCAGGTCGTAGGAGTGAGGTATTGAAAACCGCGAGCATTAGAATCTTTCTATATTTGCCTAAAACACAGTGGAAGTACGCATTTTTCGTAATTGATCAGTAACTCACGGACACGACTGATAAGTATTCATTAACTTTATTTCGAAAATGTTCGCAGTTGTGCGAAAAATGTCTACTTGTAAGAGAACCATTGATCTGTGGTTACATGGTCTGCGAGAGGTCGTAATACGAAATTAAACTTGCGCTGGCACACCCCGCTCAAGCAACTATGTATTTCGTGCCATCTGTGTCATTTTCCAAAGCTGGAAGCTAACAAATAGTTGTAAACTGTGTATTCTCTCTTGCGACACAATTGTTATGCTATCAACTCCCCTCATAGCATATCAGAAATTTTGTCTGCTTTTTGCAGCCCGAACAACACCGCTCCAACTCCACGTTCAGACAGGCGTACTAATCCATTTGATACGCTTTTGTCCACAAGTTTGGCGCGATATAATTCATCGACTGCATTTTTATCCAGTTTTGATTGCTTTTCCCACCCTCCGTTTACATCAAGCATTCCCATTTCATATAGATGCTTAAGTATTTCAATTTCCATAGCTCCTAACATATACATATCTATTAACTCCTCATTTCAAATGTAATCTGCAGGATCAGTCTCAAAGCGTCTCGCTTTCTGGTATCTTTTATCTTCTCCCTTCCTATTTCGGGGTTATACTTTCTCTATTAA
>JADGNM010000368.1 GCA_017883485.1 Methanosarcina sp. | reverse complement strand
TTATGCCATAAGCTATCTTTTTTTGATAAAAAACAATTTCACCAAAATCCTTATCATTGGTGATTATAATCCTTTGTTCAGAATTCGCGATTTCACAAACTCGATCATCAGGCATCCGCTTATCTATATTTGTTACCCATTTAATATCAAATCCTTTTTCAATAAGAAAATCTATTAATGGCTTTTCCACATTTACGTTAGCAAGAAATTTTATCTTATTCATATCCTTTATCGAGCCTTGTTTTAGCATTCTCCAATCCATCATATATTAAATGATATCAGCAAAATATCTTTCTACTCTCTTGAAATAGAACATTCCTGAAAGGAATATCAATACAATCACTACCATCGAGATACCAAGTGATATAAAATTGATATTCATATATCCCAATATTGCATGTCTGTGCGCTTCTATTAAACCGGACATGGGATTCAAAGATAAAAGCCAGCCATATTTTCCATTGACCATGCTTGAAGGATAGATCACAGGGGTAGCAAACAGCCATAACTGAATAAAGAACGGGATGATATAACCAATATCCCTGTATTTCACGTTAAGAGCTGAAAGCCAGTAACCTATACCGGCTGCAAGCATCCAGGTCATGAAAATGATAAATGGAAGCATAATTATAGTTATTCCCGGAGTAAAATGATAATAAGCCATAAGTAAACCCATAACGATAAAAGCCATTACATAATCTACAAGACCAAAAAGTGTCGCCGAGGTTGGGACAATCAATCGCGGGAAATAGACTTTAGATATGAGGTTCGAGCTGGTTACCATACTCGTACCTGCAAAAGATATAGCATTTGAAAAATATACCCATAGTATTAACCCGGAATATGAAAATATCGGGTATGGTACGCCGTCCGAGGGTATTTTAGCAATTTGACCAAAGAATAATGTGAATATAATCATTGTGAATAATGGCTGGATAATTGCCCAACCTGCACCCAGGATGGTCTGTTTATATCGGAGTTTTATATCACGCCATGCGAAGAAATAGAGGAGTTCCCTGAACCTGAATATCTCTTTCAGGTCTATTGGTATCCAGCCCTTTTTTGGTTCTATGATATAGACCGACGAATCTTTTGAGTTCATCAACTTTCCTCACTCAAATGCTTACTATTTTTTTTGTACCATTCCACTGTCTTTCTGAGTCCCTCTTCAAACCCCATCTTAGCCATGAAACCAAATTCCCTCTTGGCATTTGATACATCAAGACATCTTCGGGGTTGACCATCTGGTTTTGAGCCATCCCACACTACTTTTCCTTTAAAACCTGTAATTTTAACTATCATTTCCACTAGATCCTTTATGGTTATTTCAAACCCTGCGCCGAGATTAACCGGGTCACTTTTATTATACTTTTCAGCTGCAAGAATTATACCCTCTGCTGCATCCCCTACATAAAGGAACTCTCTTGTAGCTTTACCAGTTCCCCATACTATAATCTCATCTTCTCCTTTTTCAATAGCATCAAAACATTTCTTTATCAGCGCTGGAATAACATGTGAGCAGCAGGGATCAAAGTTATCTCCAGGTCCATATAAGTTCACAGGCAGCAGGAAAATTGAGTTGAATCCATACTGCTGCCTGTATGCATGCGATTGCACAAGCAGCATTTTCTTAGCAAGTCCATACGGAGCGTTAGTCTCCTCAGGATAGCCATTCCATATATCTTCCTCTTTGAAAGGTACAGGTGTAAACTTGGGATAACAGCATATCGTACCTAAAGCAACGAACTTCTCAACGCCATTCAATCTCCCCTGCTCTATCATCTGTACCCCCATCATCAGGTTATCGTAGAAAAACCTGCCAGGATTCTCGCTGTTTGCGCCTATGCCGCCCACGACTGCAGCAAGATGTATCACAATATCAGGTTTGGCATCCGCATACAGTCTTTTTACATCTTCCATTTTAACAAGATCATAATCCTTATGTCTGGGAATGAATATGTTATTGCATCCTCTTTCCTTAAGTTTCTCAACTACATTTCTGCCCAGAAAACCGGCTCCGCCAGTTACTATAATTCGCTTGTTTTCAAGGTACGACATAGTTTTCCATTTTTTTATAGTTGGCAAAGCCGTTAAGCTTTAACTCTTCCTTTTGCATGTCTGCATCCACCATCAACTTTACTAGCTCTTTGAACTTCATTTTAGGCTTCCATCCAAGTTTCTTCTGTGCTTTTCTAGCGTCGCCGATCAGGATATCTACTTCTGTTGGCCTGAAATATTTGGGATCTATCTCAACACGTTCCTCCCAGTCAAGACCTGCATACGCAAAAGCCTCGTCGAGGAACTCCCTTACAGAATGAGCCTCACCTGTTGCGATGACATAATCCTCAGGCTTATCCTGCTGCAGCATCAGCCACATTGCTTCAACATAATCCTTAGCAAAGCCCCAGTCCCTCTTTGCTTCAAGATTACCAAGATAAAGTTTATCCTGCAAACCTAATTTGATCCTCGCCAGCGCTCTTGTAATCTTTCGAGTGACAAAAGTTTCGCCGCGCCGTGGGGACTCGTGGTTGAATAGGATACCGTTACATGCAAAGATATTATACGCTTCCCTGTAGTTCACCGTCATCCATTAGGAATATACTTTAGCAATCGCATACGGGCTGCGTGGTCTCAAAGGGGTGTTTTCGTTCTGTGGGGGCGGTGAACTGCCGAACATCTCGCTGCTTGAGGCTTGATAGAACTTTGTATTTATCCCGCTTCTCATTATGGCTTCAAGGAATCTTGTAGTACCCAATCCTGTGATATCGCCTGTATATTCAGGCAAGTCAAAACTGACCTTGACATGGCTCTGGGCGGCAAGATTATAGATCTCATCAGGCTTGATATTGTAGATCAAATTTGTGAGTTGTCCAGCATCTGATAGATCTCCATAATGCAAAAATAACATGGAATCTTTTTCATGAGGGTCGGTGTATAAATGGTCTATCCTGTCAGTATTGAAAGTGCTTGCTCTCCGGATAATTCCATGGACTTCATAACCTTTTTGTAATAAGAATTCAGCTAAGTATGAGCCGTCCTGACCTGTTATTCCAGTTATCAATGCTTTTTTTGAAATATGTATCACTCCTTATATTTTCTTCTCAAAAATTTCTTTTAAAATCGCTACATCATCTGAATAACCCTCATCCCCTTTCCTTTTTTTAATATGCTCCAAGTCAGTCAATATTTTCTCTTTAGAAATATGGAATTCATCTGCGATTTGAATATATACATCGTAAAGTTTTTCAAGAGAAAGATGAAAACCTGAGATCACATTCCACTGAACTAATCCACAATTCCTACAATAGGGGAAAGGAAACATTTCCCCCTTGACGGAAACCACATCAAAATAATCTATATACGAAGATTTGCACTCAATGCAACATCTATTTCCAATGTTTTTTATTCTTTTGGTTATTCTGTTG
>JADGNM010000367.1 GCA_017883485.1 Methanosarcina sp. | reverse complement strand
GAATGCGTAACTATCCCCGAACCTGCTTTTATTCCTCCTTTATGATTTATATTTTATAAATGGGATGGGAGCTAGTGTAAAGCTCCCCTCTTACTTTCGTAAGAGTAATGCGTATCAAGTTTTGTGGAGTCAAAACTCGAATCCGGCTTCCTCTCGATCAGATATTGCAAGGTTTTAAGATACAAGCACCGTCCATAACCCTTTAGGACTTTTAACCGATATCCTTAGAGCTTCAAACTGAGGCGACATTTGAAGGTAACTATGTATTCTTGCATATCATTTACCATAATTCTTTACCTCCTTATGGTGATCTGGTCAACTTAGGCTTTTACAAGCCTGCCATTTTAATGGCGGGTAGTTGACTGACATTGGGATTTAGTATGATCTACCTATAAAATCATAATAGTTACCCCAGGGCATAAACAACGTACTCATGGCTGGTGGAAACCTTTCATTATCATCAGTGTTTTTAATTAATGTCGCCAACCACCGACAGTATCAATACTAACTTTGACAATCCAGAAGACAATATAAGCGTCTCAATTTTACAGGTCTTTCTCGGAACTGAAGGATTTTGAATCTTTTCCCATTTATTGGTCTTTTTATACAATCTACGAGTAAGTTGGCACATGAAAAGAATCTTCTATACCTTCATAATAAAAAATTATATCGTTTTGGCGGTTAATACATTCTGATCTAACTTAGAATCTCCACTATTTCCTTTATCGGTGTTTATCGGAATTGCGAAAGCAAAAATACTCCCTTCCTCCGGATTGCTCCTGAACCATACATATCCGCCATGCAGTTGAACAATCTGCTTAACTAATGAGAGACCAAGTCCGGTTCCCTGGGATCTCTTAGAGAAGAATGAATCAACCTGACTAAAGGGCTTAAAAAGTTTGTTGTGATCTTCGGCTTTAATGCCAATTCCAGTATCTTTAACCGTTATTTCGACCAGTTCTCCTTTTCTTCTTGCTCCTACTATTACAAGACTGCCTTCGTAAGAAAACTTTATGGCGTTATCCACAAGGTTATACATTATCTGCACAAACTTGTCTTCATCGGCACAGATATTTGTAAGCTTGCTGTCCATATCGATTTCAATTTTAATATTTTTACGGTCTGCGATAGGAGACAGGAGGTTTCGTATCATATTGAGCCTGGTTGCAAGTTCAAAATTATTATAATTAAGCTCCATTTTTCCAGCTTCTACTTTAGAAATATCCAGGATGTTGTTAATCAGGCTCAGAAGATGCTTTCCACTTTTCGAAATATTTCCTACGACCTTCAGTTGTTTATCGTTCAATTCCCCATATGCCTGTTCGTGAAGCATGTCAGAGAAGCCTATTATTGAGTTAAGTGGAGTTCTAAGTTCGTGGCTCATACAAGCCAGAAACTCGCTCTTGGTACGGTTTGCTACTTCAGCAATTTGCTTTTCCTGAAGGAGCTTCTCCGCGATTTTCCTTTCCGTAATCTCCCTGCAGGTCTCCAGAATCCCTATAATCGTTCCATCCTCTTCGGTTACAGGGATTGCCTGGACAAACCAGACTCTATTGTCCTTTGCAGTAAATTCCCACGATTTTTTATTGCCTGTTAAAAAGATCTGCTCGAGCTGAAGGTGCTCAGATAGAGGACCGCGGTTATCCGGGGATTTTAGACACATTCCCACTGCTTTTTGAAGGTTCATCTTCATATACTCAAGAGCAGATTTATTTGCCCATATTATCTCAAGATAAGGATTTACAAAAACAACCAATTCATTCAACGAGTCAAGCAGAACTTTCTTCTCTCTTTCCTGGGCCTTTAATTCATGTTCTGCCAGATTTTTGCGTTCAATGGAACATTGGATAGTACCTAACAGCAATCTGCCGTCCGTTTGCCCCTTAACCAAAAAATCCTGAGCACCGTTTTTCACAGCATAAGACCAGATTGTTTCATCATTTTGGCCGGTTAAGATAATTATAGGAATCAGTGGATTTTTGATGTAAACCCTTAGAAAAGTGTTAATACCATCACTATCAGGCAATCCCAAGTCTAAAAGTACCACATCAAAAGTTTGCTCTTGAAGAACACTTAGAGCATCATTCAACGTTTCGACATTTTTAAGCTCATATGTGAAATTGGCAAACTCTTCGATCTGCTCTTTAATTAGATAAGCATCTCCGAGATTATCCTCGATAAGCAAGATTTTGATATTTCTCTCCATAACTATCTGTCCTATCAGGATTACCTTGATCATAGAGACTAATAAGTCCTTGTTTTCAATTGAACATATTAAAGAGTATACGAATGTATGAGAAAGGACAACTTTCCATCCAGCAAACGGTCCATGACGGAACGATCAGCAAATTGAAATCATTGATGGATAAAGTCGTTATCTTCACTCATTTTCCAAGTTCTATACTTATCCAGGTCATCTTTAATAAATCTAGCTGCAAAAGCAAGCGCAGCGACATCATCCACAAATCCCATTAAAGGAATAAAATCTGGAAAAATGTCAATTGGATTTATTAGATATAAGAGGACAAATATTCCCACGAAAACCGTTTTCTTTGGAACCGGGTATTTTCTATTATAAGAATCTGATAACATAAAAAACAATAATTCGAAATAATCCCAAATTTTCCTTAGGTCAGTTGGGCGGTGATAAGCTCTCCTTACTTTTGCAGGGAAAAATACGCCGGTATCAGAATCCGGACTCGGATTGGCTTTATATAGTTCAGGATTTGCTTCAATTTGCTTCATTGTTATATTACCCCGATTTTATTCATGACAACCCTTCAGTCTTATTTTATACGGTGTACAGGTCTCTTAAACTAACTATTAATTTGAATAGTATTTTTTTCGCATCAAATAAAGCATTAATGGTCTTTCCACAAAATAATTCAAATCTTCATATAATTCTAAAAAGATCTCCAAAAAATTAACCCTAAAGTAAGCTTATAAAGCTGCTCGGTGGGAAGTATTAAACTGACTTAAATTTATAGAAAGGTTAATATTGATAAAGTGCTTAATATAAAATATGGTTCAATGTCCTTGTTGTGGGAAAATGTTCGAGGGCGAGAGAGGTGCATCAGTTCACCTGCATTACTGCCTGAAGCGTACCGATTATTATGTGCATGATAGAGAGCAGGGTAGGCAGCGAAGAAAAGAAGTTAAGGATGTTTTTAACAGCAAATTGAGATGGAGAATGAAACCGGTGAGTATTTCTACGACAAATTGATTTAAAAAGTCCTTGCAGTCAAGTTGTATCTTGCTCAGGTAATACGTAACTTATACGAAAATTATTCATTCCTCTTCCACTAACTTTAACAAGTGTAAAAAGGAAAAAAAGGTGTGCAGGGCCTAGTGAACTACCCCTCCCTGCCGGATGGCGAGGAAGGGGCTTCTTAGTTCATTCCCCTTTCTTGTGAAAGCGAGTCCCTAAGCTCTGCCCCTAGTTCC
>JADGNM010000366.1 GCA_017883485.1 Methanosarcina sp. | reverse complement strand
TTTTATATAGAGGAAAGCTTTATCTATTGATTTTTGCAGTAAGACAGAAATCACACAATCATAAAGTATCTAAACCTTTAATGCTAACTAAAAACCTTGAAAAGGAAACGCAGGATATGGATTCTAATGGTCAATGTAGAAAAAACAAGCACTAGTATACTCAAAAAATTCTCCCCCTCCGAACTGAAGGATTACGAGACAAGAAAGATCGTTTTCTGGTACGACAGGGACAAAACCGCCTGGGACCAGGAGAAGCAGGCTCCGGGAGAAGAACTTGAAGAAATAATACAGATCCTGAAAGAAAACAATATCAAATTCCATATCCTTGCAAATAACTATTTTGAAACCAAAAAACTCCTTGAGATTGAGGATCTGGAGTCAAATTACCTTATTTACTGCCCGGAAAAAGAAAGGGCACACGAACAGAACTGGCTTTTTGATATCCAGCTCTATTCTTCCAGGTTTGAAAACAGCCGGATTTCAGACATCAAGAGTGAATTTGAGATCGATGGGCATGAGCTGGATGATTTCTTCACGAGACACGAGAAATTCTTTGCCAACCAGAAAGAGAGGGTTCAGCCTTTAAAGAAGCTTTACCAGAAGGACTGGCGGGAAAAAGAGTTTATGCTGGGCATACTAGCTGTTTTTTCAAAGACACAGGCTCTTGATCTCAAACTTATTGTGCGGGACATTATGCTGAAATCTCTGGATGAGGCTGAAAACCAGGTATGGGAGAATATCTCGAAGTTTGGACTGGAGGAGAACTTCTGGGAACTTGCAGAAGAAAGTTTTGGGTTTTCAGCAAAAAATCCTACCCTGAAGAAGCTTTTCTTGAGCTTCCTGATCACGCACATAAAGCGATATTCCGGAATCTCTCTTTCAGGTTATGACCAGTACATGAACAGGAAGGAAAATGAGTGTCAGATCTTTCTCAAGCATTGGATGGACAGCTCACGAGATCCCGGAAGTTTTGAAGAATACACCAGGGAAATGCTTGCGGAAAATGGTCACGATCTAGAAAAGAGCCTGCAATCAGAACTTGAGAAAGGTGATGTGAAGACCTATCTTGAAGCCGAGGCTGTGGATACATTTGATAAGACTTTAATCCTTCGCATACGCAAATCCCTGAACACTTCGGTTGATTCGACTGAAGAGGACTTCAGAAACTATCTTGCCTGGATCGACACCCGCCGGACGAAACACTGGTTTTCCGAATATGAGAACATTTATAACGCGCTTGAGTATGCTGTTAAGCTCTTCCGGTTTTCCAGAGAATATTATGATGATCAAAAAGCAGTTGACAAGCTTGAAAGCACCCGAAGTTTGTTCGAATTATGTAAAGCATATGCTGAGACCTACTACCAGATCGATTACCTCTATAGGAAATTCTACTATTATTATGATAAAGAGCAGGAAAAGGACATACTGAAGACAAGCCTCAGGCCCGAGGTTGAAAAGCTCTACACCAACAACCTGCTCAGAAAATTGCTATCGAAATGGAGTAGACTAATCGATTCTGGACTTGATGGGCAGTGGAAGATTGAGCTTGCAGACAGCCAGAAGAACTTCTACAAAGATTATGTAAAAAGAATTCTGCAGAAAGACGACAGAAGTAGAGTTGCAGTCATTGTTTCCGATGCCCTTCGTTACGAAGCAGCTTTTGAGCTCTTTGAAACTCTGAACAAAGATACGTGGGGCCTTGCTGAGCTCAACTATATGGCAGGTGTTTTACCTTCATATACTAAACTGGGCATGGCAAGTTTACTCCCTCATAAAACATTGGAGTACAGAGGAAAAGAAATTCTTGTGGACGGTACAGGTTCTGAAGGGCTTGAAAAAAGGAATAAAATCCTCCAGAGTAAATGTGAAGATTCACTTGCACTGAATTATGAAGACTTCATGCGATGCAGTCGGGAAGAGGCTAGAGAACTGATCAAGGGCAAAAGAGTCCTTTACATATATCACAATAAAATAGATTCAACCGGAGATAAGCAGTCCTCGGAAAACAGCGTTTTCAATGCTGTAGAAGAAACTGTTGTTGAAATCAAGAAACTTATTAAATATTTGAGTGATCGCCTGAATACAGCAAACATTATTGTTACAGCAGATCATGGTTTCCTGTACAGAAGAGACGATATGGAGAATGTAGATAAGGTAGACACCTCAATATTTGACAAAACCCGCATCCTCGACTCTTCAAAGAGATTTATCCTGAGTGAACAGGAGCTTGCACCGGATAATTCACTTGACAACATACACAGCTTTGACATGCGCCATATTCTCGGGCAGGAACACTCACCCCTTTTTGCTTACATCCCGAAAGCCGACCTTAGATTCAAACTCCAGGGAGGCGGGCTCAATTTCGTACACGGAGGAGCTTCTCCTCAAGAGATTGTCATCCCAGTTCTAACCTATAACCACCGGCGGAATGAAAAGACTCTCGAAAAGAAAGGAATAAAATACGGAAAAGTCAATGTATCGGTAATAAATGACCGGAAAAAGATCACAAGCAGCAGGTTCAAAGTAAATGTTTTCCAGACCGAAAAAGTGACTGATAAGCTAAAACCCCGCACATTCAGGGCTTCACTCTGGGATATCGACGTCAAACCGGAGAAAATTGTCAGCGACGAAAAGACAGTTATCGCAAGCAGCGAATCCGATGAGCCTGAAGAAAGGCAGTACACTGTGATGCTTACACTAGGGAATGGTCTTGAAAATAAAACATATTACCTCAGATTGATTGACGAAGATACAAATGAAATTAAAGATATCGCACGGATTCCATTCGAACTTGACCTTTTGATTGGCGATTTTGATGACTTTTAACTTAAAGAAGCAAATCCGGCCCAAAGACTCTCTGGTTAAAAAGAGTGTACAGGAAATTATAATAAGGACATCTTAATGGGACAGGATAAAAATGACCGAAGAAGCTATTGAGACAGCAAGCCTTGAAACCGACAGAAAGTTAAACCAGTACTTTTCCGGCAGGGTTGTGCGGAAAGACCTTACAAAACTTCTGAAGGTAGGACATAACGTCCCCGTCTATGTGCTTGAATACCTGCTTGGCTCCTACTGTGCAGATGATGATGAGGATGTAATCAAAGAAGGCGTCCAGAAGGTCAAAAATATCCTGTCCCAGAACTACGTGAGGCCTGATGAAGCTGAAAGGATCAAATCAAGGATCAGGGAGACCGGATATTACACCATCATCGATAAAATCACAGTTATGCTCAACGAAAGGAGAGACATATATAAGCCGATTTTTCCAATCTTGGGCTCAAAAACATTGAGATTGACTCTGATTATGTCATAAAATACGATAAGCTTCTAGGCGGCGGGATTTGGTGTATCCGACTTTCCGCAGATCTCTCCTCAAAAGTAGTATTTTTCACAATTTTTCCCCATTAATCGTATTATCTTTTCCTTAACTTCATCCATGTTGGCAAT
>JADGNM010000365.1 GCA_017883485.1 Methanosarcina sp. | reverse complement strand
GCGATCCGAAGCTTGTGCTTCCTTCGGAAGGAGATGTTCTTCTCTTCGAAGTGGACGGCACTGAAAGTTCGGCACTTGAAGCTGCGGAGCAGATAATCGAGACTTGCTCTTCTCTAGCTCTTTCCATAAAGCTTGCGGAAAGTGAAAAAGCAATGGCAGATATCTGGGCAGCGAGGAAGCTCGTTGGAGCAGCTGTTTCACGCCTGGACCCTACAAAAACCCGTATTTATGTCGGAGAAGACGTGGGAGTTCCCATAATAAGGATTCCAGAACTTCTAAAAAGAGTGCAGGAAATCTCCGAAGAATTCAACCTGCCTGCTATGAAGTACGGACATATAGGAGACGGAAACCTGCACCTTGCCCTTTTCATTGACATTCTGAACAAAGACGAGTGGAATCGCCTGAATCAGGTCGCAGACCTTATTCACAGGACAGCGATGGAGCTCGGGGGTACGGTCAGTTCCGAACATGGGATAGGTGCAGCCAGGGCTGAGTATATGAAAGCACAATGGGGGCCAGCACTTGAGGTAATGCGCGCAATCAAAAAAGCTCTTGATCCGAAAGGTATACTGAATCCGGGTAAACTTGGGTTGTGAAAGCCGTGAAAAACGAAGGAAAAGAGAAAATCGCACAGGCAAAAGAGCTGGATAAAAACGAAATAGGCGAAATAAAGGGCAAAGATCAATCCTTTGAAGTTGACCGAAGGTCGGTTTACAAATGCGTGCAGTGCGGGACCTGCCGCTCAGTCTGCCCTGTCTTTAATGTAGTGGGCTGGGAATCTGCTAACACACGCGGACGCATGCTTATCATCAAAAGCCTGCTCGAGGGCATGCCCCCTTCCGAAGATGTTCTTCCTAGCCTGGCTTCCTGTACGATCTGTGGGATCTGTGCCGTCAAATGTCCTGCAGGAGTAAACCCCCCAGATGTCGTGGAATCTGCTCGTGCCGAGCTAGTTAAATGTGGGGTTATAAACAATTCTCAGGAAAAACTTAGGGCTGCAATTATAGCTAGTGGAAATTCCTTTGGAGAAACAAAAGATCGCCTGAGCTGGCTTTCCGAAGCAGAGCGTTCTAAACTCCCTGAGAAGTCAGATTATGTTTATTTCATTGGCTGCTTCAATTCTTATCGCTACCCGGAGTTCGCAAAAAAAACATTTCAGATCCTGCAACGCTATGGAGTAACTCTTCTGCCTGATGAGCAGTGCTGTGCTTCCCCACTTTTGCGTACCGGATTCAGGGAGGATGCAGAAGAGGTTATGAAGCGTAATCTTGAACAGATCAGGAAGGTGGGAGCGCGCACGATTATTACAAGCTGTGCCGGCTGTTATACAACTCTCAAGAATAGTTATCCTGAAGAGTTCCACATTATCAGCCTTCCTGAGTTCCTTGCTGAGCATCTGGAAGAAATTAACCTGAAGCGACTTGACCTCACAGTTGCCTATCACGATCCCTGCCATCTTGGCAGGCACAATAAGATATACGAGGCCTCAAGGAAAGTTATCCGGGCAATCTGTACCCTAAGGGAAATGAAAAACATCAAAGAAGATTCGCGCTGTTGCGGCGGCGGAGGCGGAGTAAGGATAGGGTATCCGGAAATTTCTCTTGAACTTGCCAGAAAAAGGCTTGAGGACGTGCCGGAAGGCATAGACTTTATTGTTACCTCCTGCCCTCTTTGTGTAAGAAACCTCAGGGATGCTGGCGGGAATATCAAGATCATAGATATTGTGGAACTGGTGGCAATGGCAATGGAATAATTAGTTGCCTCAAAATTTAGATACCTGTGAATTTAGTTTCTGTTTCTCAATTGATTTTTACCGTGAGTCGATTTTATATGGCTCAATTCATTCTTTTTCCGCTCTCGAAAAGTAATTTTTTATCTTTCCACTCGCACATTAGTAGATCTTTGTGTTCTATCACAGCACATTTATAACAATATTTTTATTTCCAGAAAACAACTTTTGTTTACTGATTCCAGGACAGACATAATTTACAGAGTAAAATTAGGAGAACAAAATCGTGAATTGTAAACCCATAACGTTTTGCAACGTTTCACCCGGTACTTTCAAATGCATGAGAAAAAAGCTTAAGGATGCAGGTATTCATATACCCTCTGGAAATAAAGGAAAACTTTCAGGGATGGGAGCTGTAGCGGATTTCGAATGGGATGGAGAATCAAAACTTGTCGTCATAATCACGAAAAAACCATGTATTGTCAGCTACGAAACGGTAGCCTGCAGAATAGAGGATCTTGTGAGAGAATGCCAGGCTCGCTAGAGAAAAGTTAGGGTTAAGAGCATGGGTGGAAGGAAAATAGATACAGAAGGCTGTCAGGGGATCAGTTTTAAAAATGTGACTCCTGACGTATTTTCCTGCATTAAGAAAAAACTCCAGAACTACGGGATCGAAGTTTCACCTGGAAATTCCGGAGTGCTTGAAGGAAATGGGATAGTTGCCCACTTTATCTGGGATGGGGAGGCAAACCTGGAAATCGACATTAAAGAAAGACCTTTCAACACTTATTGTGGACAGGTAAGCGGAAAATTGAGGTCTTTCGTACGCGAGTGCCAGGGGTTATGAAAATGAAACCAGTGCTGGAACAACACGTATATTTTACAAAAGAAGGGATTTCTTTATAGCGAGATGTCCTGAACTCAAGTGACTTCCCAGAGTGAGACCCTCGAAGAAGCAGAGAAAATATCAAAGAAACTGTAGAACTGTAAATTGAGAGTTTTGTAGCTGAAGACCTTTCCTTAAACGATATATAAACTTTACTTAACTTTTTTCACCGAACCGACTTAGAGTCTATCCGAAAAGTCAATAATGGCATGATGTAGCTTTCACAATAGGCAATATGCACAACCAAAACGGATACTCGCAAATAATGATCGGTTTTAACTTTTCAAATTGCATCACTGACTTTTCGGATAGGCTCATTCAATTTTTGTATGCTTTTACTCTCTAATTTCCGCAATCAAAAGACACTGAATAAAGAGAGTTTGTTTCTTATAGTTTTTTGCATTTGATAGATCTACTCATCGAACAAACAAATGTATTCCTAATACTTTGGACTGATTGTGTTTGCAAACATATAGGCAAAATTAGCAGATTTTCACGATTTTGAAACCCCTCCAAAACAATATTCTAGCCAGTTTTCCTTCGAGCTCATAACACTCACTCCTATCATCAATTACTTTGCACTTGGTAACACGGATGCTGGTACTACCCCCTTAATATAATTTTTCGGGGGTTTGTCCAAAAATACCTTATTTCGAAAACATGATAATTTAGATTAGCATAAAATCGAAAAATATGATTATTAAGATTATCATATAATAGCAAAATATGATATATTAGTATCCTCTTCAAATTGAGTGAAAACCTTTTACTTTCAATTCGATGAACTTCTTTCCCTGATTAATTGAGCCAGAGATGGCATCTCAAATTTCTTGCT
>JADGNM010000041.1 GCA_017883485.1 Methanosarcina sp. | reverse complement strand
AAGCTCTATTGATCATTTTTTTGTTATCATATTTGTTATCATATTTGGTACAATATAATTAATATTTCTTGTACCCTACAAAAATCAAGCCGCTAGATGCCATTTTTTGTCGGAAAGTATAAACTCCGGTTTAACGAAGCAGGAGCATATTCTACAAGCCATAAAGCAGGAGCCAGTCGTATCATAATCGAAGACCTTAAGAATATTCCAGACAGTGAATATACCCTGCTCTAGTGATATCGTAAAAGCATTTGGCGGTAAATGACTACACTGAGTAAATAACCGTTGAAGATTAATTCTATTTTTCAGTGAGTAAAAATGAGTATAGCTGTAAACTAAAGTTCAATAATGATATTTGAAAAGGGTGTTCTTGGCGATCTGACAAGCTTTAACCTTTCAGAGTCACAGAAGTTCAAAGTTTCAGTGCATCAAAAAGTGATATCGTTCCTTGAAACAGCCTAGAAGTAGATGGCAGGGGTTTGAGTCCCTATTCTCAAGCCGATCCAACCCAAAGATTAAGAGGAAACCCTATTACTCTTAATCTGTATTATTATATAATAATATGATTATATATCATCATCGACTTGAAAGGTTTGTTCCAGTCGAAAATTTTAATGAGATTAAATATTTTTATTACACTAAAAATTCTAACACCGAATTATCGTTTAATTAAATGTGATTTTTTATATAATAAATTTAAAATAAATTGTTGTGTTATTAAAGTTTGGAATTGTGGAGCACGGGATAAAGGTATCATCAATATGAAGAACCTTCTGGAGGTTGCAGGTCTTTCTCCGAAAGTATGTTTGGGGGAGCATAATATTTCGGAGAGACTGTCTTGGGGGATGCAGTAAATGGACTCAGAGCCTCCAGGCTTCTTCTTAAAATACTATTTGTTTATAACTGTAATTTTAGTGTTTTTTTCTGGAATGAAACTGTCGTTGATTAATCACTTTTAAATATTTCAAATGTATGACATTGTGTTTGGTCGTTATTTTACTTTCGTCTATTCTTATATTGTTGAAATTCTAATTATTTATTGGCGGAATTTTTTCAGTTTTAGCCAATTTAATAAGCCTCCATGAAAAACTTACCTTCTATAAGAGAAAGGACGACATGCATGGCGATGTACTGGGCTTTCGAGTTCTCACCATGTTAGTTTTTCTATCTCCTAATTTTCGGGCTTTCTGTTTTTCCGCTTCTTGCTTTCTAGTTCTATATGGTCGTGAGACGAAGGCATGTCAAATTAAGTGTGTAAAGCAAGGTTGAGTTGCTTATAATAATTATGAACATTATATTTAATAGAAGTAGTTGTAGTAGACACTTTAACGTTAATGAATCATCGCGGCAGGTATGTTGCCGTTTAAGAGAGGAGACCGAAGTGGAATATGAAAACAAAAATTGAGCAATTTCCTGATAAGAACCCGAATCCTGTGCTTAGTGTTGAAAAGGATGGTACTGTTCTTTACTCAAATGAAGCGGGTGAGCCCTTATTACATGAGTGGGGTGTGGGAGTTGGTGAAAAACTGCCTTCGAGTATCGGAGATTTAGTGCAAAAAGTAATTTCCCAGAATATTCCGGAAAAAATTGAAGTTAAAGTGGGAAAAAGAATATACCAGGTCACTTTTTACCCCTCACTCGAAGAGGAGTGTGTAAACATTTACGGATTCGATATAAGTGACCAGAAAGAGCTTGAAGAAAAACTTCAGGAGAGCGAAAGAAGGTTATCTGAAGCTCAAAGAATGACTCATATCGGAAATTGGGATTGGAACATTGTAGCGAATAAAATGTACCGTTCTGATGAAATGTATCGTATTTTTGGACTTAGTCCTCAAAAATTCGACATAAATTACGGCACACTCTTAAAATATATACACCCCGATGATCGAATCGATTTGGATAACGCCATTATAGATACTTTAAACGGGAAACCATTTGACAATGATTATCGGATCATCTTAGCTGATGGAGAAGAGCGTATAATCCATATTAATGGTGAAGTTATTTTTGACGAAAAAAATTTCCCTCTTAGATTGAGAGGAATCGTTCAGGACGTTACTGAAAATAAAAAATCGGAAGAAAAACTATGTGAAAGTGAGGAAAAATACCGCAACATCGTAGAGACGGCAAATGAAGGTATATACCTGGTGAACGATGAAGAAAAAATTACTTACGCCAATAAGATAATTGCGGAATTGTCTGGATATGCTATGGAAGAAATTGTCGGTAGACCCATATGGGACTTCATAAATGAGGAAAGCAAGCCTTTTGCCAAAAGGATTTTAAAAAAGAGGCGCCAAGGTGTCAATGAGAGTTACGATGTTAAGCTGATGCGTAAGGATGGTTCATCTATATGGGCATTTATAAGCTCTAAACCATTTTTTAATAAGGATGGTAAGTTTACAGGTTATCTGGGCATGTTAACTGACATCACCGAGCGTAAAAAAGCCGAAGAAAAACTTAGAGAAAGTGAGGAAAAGTACCGCAATATTGTAGAGATAGCAAATGAAGGTATATTGGTAATTGACGCTGAACTCAGGATTACTTACTATAATAAAAAACTAATGGAGATGCTCGGATACAATTCCGAAGAATGTATCGGCAGACCGATATGGGACTTCATCAGAGAAGAAAGTAAAGTTTCCGTCAAACTGAATATGGAAAAGAGGCTGCAGGATATCAACGAAAGCTACGAGCTGGAATTAATATGTAAGGATGGCTTATCCTTATGGGTACTTTTAAACTCTAAATATCTTTTTGGTAAGGATGACAAGTTTATGGGCTCGATAAGCATGCTCACTGACATCACCGAACGTAAAGTATCTGAAGATGCTCTGGCGAACATTGAGACCGCCCGCAAAAAAGAAATTCACCATAGGATCAAGAATAATTTGCAGGTGATCTCCTCACTTCTTGACCTTCAGGCTGAACAGTTCAAAGGCAGAAAAGATATTAAGGATTCGGAAGTCTTGGAAGCCTTCAGGGAAAGCCAGGACAGAGTGATATCAATGGCTCTTATCCATGAGGAACTGCACAAAGGTGGTGGGTTCTACACTCTTAACTTTTCATCATACATTAAGGAACTCTCTGAAAATCTGTTCCAGTCATATAGTGTCGGGAATACCGAAATCAGCTTAAAAGTGGATTCGGCGGAAAATGCATTCTTTGATATGGATACTGCTGTCCCCTTAGGAATTATTGTTAACGAGTTCTTTTCCAATTCCTTCAAACACGCATTTCCCAGTAGAAGCAAGGGGGAAATCCGAATAAAACTCAGTCGAGAAGAAAATGGAGAATGTATAAGATGCATAAACGAAGACTGTAAGAGCACCAATTTCATTCTGTCCGTTTCGGATAACGGGGTAGGTATAACTGAAAACCTTGATATAGAAGACCTTGATACTCTTGGAATGCAGTTAGTAACTTCCCTTGTCGACCAGTTAGATGGAGAACTAGAACTGAAAAGGAACAATGGTACTGAGTTCATTATAAGATTCACAGTAACAGAAAAAGATAACCAAATCGGCACCAGCGCTACAAAAATTGATTAAATTGTTCAGGAGATGTTGAATATCTTACTGGGAGCTGACAGGCTCTGGTTGTAGCATGTTGAAAGTGCAAGAGCATATTTTTTGGTCTCCAAGCTTGGTTTCAGGTTTTATTCTGAGGCTATGAGCGGCAGGAGTCTAATGATATGAGGGCTCGTCACAAAATAATTTAATTATGCGTAATATAAATAAATCCTCGCCGATCAACCAGTAAATCTTCATGTGCAGAACTAATTTCCCCTCTGGATCGTATCATAGCGCTTGGTTGGCAGGAGGCATGAAATACCCAACTTCAACAAGTTTGCGCGGATCAGTAACATTGTAGACTCTTAAACCAGCATTGAAGTGAGCTATATAAAATAATTCATCTTGTTTTTCACATCACGGTTATGCTGTAATAAATTAATATTATGCGGGCCTGACTAGTTTCCTTTTCAAAAAAATCGCGGTATTGTACTCCTGTAGGTGATATTGGTTCAGGAAACAACGAAAGCAGCATCGGATTTGATGGATCGGAGTTATCTACAATCGAAGCATGATGCAAAGGTTCTTTACCATAGAAAGTATCTTCGGAATTAGCATATGTCAGTCCTTTTTCCGGTAATGGAATCACACTGTGCATGCTAAACTGTGAATGGAACGGCGGACTGAAGTCAATCGGCCCATTTCTGTTGGCCTGGATACATCATTGACATCTAGGATAAAAATACCCGCTGACCCAGGGCAGATATGCCAGATTGTCCGCAATATATGGCGGGCCGTGTAATGGAGATGTATGGCCCTGGAAGATTTCCCTCGTATCCGGCATTCCAGCCGCTAAATGCACATATTGATCGCCTGAGTAGAAATTTCGATGTGTACCGGTTACTCCAGTGCGAAATTGTCCCAATTTTCTCGGATTGACCGGATCACTGATGTCCCATATGAGCACACCTTCATCAAACGGCTTATCAGAATTTCCTCCAAAATGGGAAATATTTTTCCAGTGCAGTAATCATTATATCATCTGACAATTCCATTTGTAGACTGCGGAGCATTACTCCATTCTAATGGCGGAGAAAGATCGTCTCCGTCATTTGCATAATGTTTTGGAATACGCTCCAAGGTCCAAAAGCAGGCTGCTGAGGCGAAGATCTCCAAGGTTCAATTACATAAATATACTTCTCATTTCTCTAATTTTCTCAATTTTTAAGATCTAAACTTGACTAATTTAAACTTGAATAATATTTCTGGTTAAGTATAACTCGAAAGTAGCTTCTTTCAGGCTTCTTCTTTCAGGCTTCGAGTACATCCAGATTATGATCTTTCACATCTTTTTTCCTTATGCTTTCTCTGAGCAGGTCCAGAACCTCTTCGTCCGAAACGTCGTACCATTTCTCGTAAGCCTGAGCAACAGCCCTGAAGTATGCAGGAATTTCAAGCACAACGAGTTCATCGGCTCTTCTTTTGATCTCTTCTGCGACCTCTCTTCCGGCTACGGGTGCCGCGACCACAATTTTTCCGGCTTTTCTGTTTTTGCAGAGTTCAATGGCTGCCCTCATTGTAGAACCCATTGCAATGCCGTCGTCGATAAGAATTACGGTTCTTCCTTTTATCTCGGGTAGAGGTTCTCCTTCTCTGAGAGCATTTATGCGTCTCTTGATCTCGGCAATCTGCTCCTTTTTGATTCTCTCAATATTTTCCCCAGAGAGCGAGTAGTATACATTTTCAAAAATGAAAGTGCTTCCGTCCTCGGCTATTGCTCCGAACCCGGCTTCAGGGTTATCAGGAAAAGGTAGTTTCCTTGCAATGATTAGGGAAAAATCTGCATTCAGCTTCTTTGCAACCTGCAGCCCCACTTCCACTCCCCCACGCGGAATAGCAAGAATAAGAGGGTTTTCTGCCCTGTACTTCTCAAGAGCCATAGCAAGCTTTTCTCCTGCGTCTTTACGATTCTTGAACATATTCTACCTCCATTCTAAAATTACTCCCCTTTTAAAGATGCAAACGCCAAATTAAGTAATTTTGAATAACGCTAATAAACCTTTCTTTAAGAGCCTGAAAGGAGAGTCACTTCAGGTATATAAAGTTATAGGATATTAATCGCAATATCTTCAGATTTGAGAACAGGATTGTCCAAAGATATCAATAGATCTTTGCCTGCATCTTCCCCGGCAAGGCACTATATGCACTTTGACCCTACTCCTGTTCCGTAATTATATTATTCAAAGCTCCTGCTAGAAATCTCTTCCGTAATCGAGAGTAAAGGAAAAAAATAATCGTCGAAAGCCTCGAGTTCTTCATTTTCGCATTTACATCTATTTTTGTGATAGTTGACCCTATCAGCGGAGCGGTTACTTTTGTCTCCATGACAAGTAAGATGACAAATAAGGAAAAAAACAAAATTGCAAAGAAAGCAGTCACACTGGCATGCGCAATTGCTCTTTTTTTTGCGGTCACAGGAAGCGTTATACTTAACCTGTTCAACATCAGTATTGATTCATTGCGCATTGCAGGAGGGCTCCTGCTTTTCAGTATTGCTTTCGATATGATGCATGCTAAAGTTTCAAGAGAAAGTATTACCGAAGAGGAGATTTCTCAGTCACAGGAACGTGAAAATATCTGGATCTTTCCTATAGGTCTCCCGCTTCTGACAGGTCCGGGTACGATCAGCACAGTAAATGTTATGATAGGTGGGACTGAAACAATTGTGCAAAAAATAATAATTCTTGTGTCAATAATACTCACGTTTATTCTCAGCCTGTACGTCTTTTTTTTCTCAAGGAGCATTAACAAATTTATAGGGTATCATGGAATGCTTGTCTTTACGAGAGTCATGGGACTTTTACTTGCAGCTCTTGCAGTTAACCTGACTGTCACGGGAATAATAAATTTGTTCAGGTTAACAACTTGAGACAGTGTCTTTTTAAGGTGTTGTGGAAATGATCATATAAGATTAAACAAATTTGAGACAAAACATCCCCAACCTGTTTTATACCATGAAGTTTTTCATCCTAGATTACAATCTTAATTCGTACAATTAAATCCTTAGGAGATTTGCAATGAGAAGTTCTGTTATAAAAGAAGGGCCGGAACGTGCTCCCAACCGCTCCCTCCTGAAAGCGACCGGGGTCACAGACTCCGAGATGAGGAAGCCGTTCATTGCAGTTGTTAATTCCTGGAATGACATAATTCCTGGCCATATCCACCTGAACAAACTTGCCGAATCCGTGAAAGCCGGAATAAGGAACGCTGGGGGAGTTCCTTTTGAATTCCATACCATAGGGATTTGCGACGGAATCGCAATGGGTCACGAGGGCATGAAATATTCCCTCCCTAGCAGAGAGGTTATTGAGGACACAATCGAGCTGATGGTTAAAGCTCACCAGTTTGACGGAATGGTCCTTATCCCTACATGCGACAAAATAGTGCCAGGACACATAATGGCAGCAGGCAGGCTTGACATTCCTTCAATTGTCGTAACCGGAGGGCCGATGCTTCCGGGCTATGTAGATGACAAATACACGGACCTTATCTCGGTCTTCGAAGGAGTGGGAGCCCACATGGCAGGTAAACTCTCAGCAGCCGATCTTGAAAGGCTCGAAAACCTTTCCTGTACGGGAGCCGGGTCCTGTGCAGGGATGTTTACCGCAAATACCATGGCCTGCATGACCGAGGCACTCGGGCTTAGCCTTCCAGGATGTGCGACTGCACATGCAGTGGACGCAAAAAAGGCACGTATAGCCAAGGAATCAGGAGAGCGCATTGTGGAAATGGTCAGAGAAAACCTGACTCCGAGAAAGCTAGTCAATCTCAAATCTTTTGAAAATGCTATAATGGTTGATATGGCAATCGGAGGGAGCACGAATACTACCCTGCATCTTCCTGCTCTTGCCCATGAATTCGGGTTAAAATTATCTCTGGAGGCCTTTGATGAACTGAGCAGAACTACACCTCATCTGATCTCGCTGCGTCCGAGCGGCCCGAATTTTATGCTGCACTTTGACAGGGCAGGCGGAGTCCAGGCAGTTATGCAAAGGCTTTCCCCTAAACTCCATCTTGATCAGCTTACGGTTAATGGCAAAACAATTGGGGAAAACCTGGATGAACTCGATATCGTCAACCCGAAGCTGAACAAAGAGATTATTGCAACTCTTGAAAACCCAATCCATGCCCAGGGAGGAATTGCAGTCCTTAAAGGCAGCCTTGCTCCTGACGGCTCGGTTGTAAAGCAGGCAGCCGTTGATCCCAGAATGCAGGTTTACACAGGTCCCGCTAAAGTTTATGACTGTGAAGAAGATGCTATGAAGAGCATTCTTGAGGGGGATGTGCAACCAGGAAATATTATAGTCATCCGGTACGAAGGCCCGAAAGGCGGTCCTGGAATGCGGGAAATGCTTGCAGCCACAGCCGCAATTGCAGGTATGGGCTTGCTGGAGTCAGTCGCTCTGATTACTGACGGGCGTTTTTCCGGAGGGACCCGCGGGCCCTGTATAGGCCACATCTCTCCGGAAGCCAGTGAAGGAGGGCCAATTGCCCTTGTAAAAGATGGGGATCTGATCGAAATCAATATTCCTGAAAGAATCCTGAACCTTAAGGTTTCCGAAGAAGAGCTTAAACAGCGGAAAGCTGCCTTTGTGCCCCCAAAGAAGGAAGTTACAGGTTACCTTGCCAGATATCAACGTTCAGTCCATTCTGCAAATACCGGCGGGATAGTGGACTGAGCTGTCTGAAAAATTAGATTTTGAAAAATGCCTGAAAAATTGCATTTCGAAAAACATTATTTCGGAGGTTTTATTCCTCCTACTTTTCTTCAATTTCCAGGATGATTAAACCAGCAAGTTAATAGGGTGCCGGCTTGCGGGTTCGATATCGAGGTCAGCTACAGCTTCGGAAATCATGATATCGCTCATGGCAGCCATAGGAAATACATATGGAGCGTTCTCGATAGGTCCGTAAAGGACAAAGTCTCCGGCTGCTGCCTGCTGCAGGCAGGTTGAGCCAACATCGCAGATCTTGTAGAGAACCGGATCTTTTTCTTTCTTTTGATTCAGCCAGCTCCAGGCTGAGGGTGCATTGTGAATCCCTGAGCCGGTCGGGTGTCCCCATTTTGCTTTTGCAGTTATGGTCATCCTGAGGGCTACGCCTGCTCCATGCCCCATTGGGGTAATGCTCGGGTCTATAAGCTTGTTAACTATGCCGCATCTATCTGCTATTGAAAGAAGCCCTTCATCAAGCAGGCCTGCTCCGTTTTCCAGCAGTTCCATTCTGCCCGGAAGCGATGAGTCCGTTGCATTGAAGCCAAGAATAATGGAACTATCTATGTCGGATAAGGTGAGAGCATCCATCTCCGAATGATTTATGCTCATATTTATGGAGTTGTAGATTGCTTTGTCTGCAAGCCCGATCTCACTAACATACTCTGCTGCATAGGCACGCACGTCTCCTTCGGGGGAGTCGATCAGGAAAGGAGCCTCCGAAATTTCAGTCACAAAGTCAATATAGCGAGCTATGCTTTTGCGGGTAGTACCAAAAATATGGACTATATGAGGGTTTCCTGTCTCTTCGGATCCTATTTCCTGCAGGTTTACAAGTTTCTCGGCGGCAGCCCGGTCAAACAGGCCAATTGCTGCGTCTTCCACGATTTCATGCTTATTATAAAAGATTGTTCCTGCAAGCACGGTCGGGAGCTCCCCTGGCTGTCCGCCAATTTTCACTCCTGCAATCTTGACTATTTCCTGTTCTTTCTGGAACTTAAACATCTTTACACCCTCTAAATATACGGGTTACTATTTTACAGGTTGCTGTTTTCTACAGGTTGCTGTTTTCTACAGGTTGCTGTTTTGTCTCAGAATATAAAGTTCTTATTTCGAAATAAAGTTCTTATTACTTAAATTCTTGAAGTTAGTTTAATTCAATTGCAGAATTAAGGCTTTCAGCCTGACAAACAACCCCTGCCATTGAGTCCATGACAAACTCTTCAGAAATTATTATATCTCCTGAAGAAGGAACTGCGAAGGCAGTCCGTCTTTTTTTCGGAGAACAGACAACAAGGGGCTCATCCTGATAGACTTCTCCTTTATCTTTATATTTATTTACGAGTTTAAGGATTTCTTTAGAATCAACGAGTCCTATTCTGTCAATCAGTACAACCTGCTGCTGGAAGCGTCTGACTGCCTCTTTGGGAACGTTCTCAATAAAAGGGATTGCGCCCTTAGAACCAATTATCCTGCCTTTTTCGTCAATCCCGTTTGCGTGAATTGCAAGCAGGGAATGGCCTGCCAGATGGCCCCTAGACTCAGTCCCGCAGACCAGGACGTACCGGATATTCGAATTTGAAATGACATTTGCGATTATTTTTTCGACCCCGAGGTTTTCAGTTTTTGAGCTCCCCCAGAGGGCTGCTTCAGGCAGGGAATTGATAGAGCTTGCAAGGGTTACAACCGCAATCCGGGACTTTGGGTTTCCTACCTTGTAATCACCTTTTACTACCGGCCAGGTGTCTGCAATAGTCTTCATTTAATCTCCTTTTCCCTCTCTTTATTCAGGTCGGCCAGTGCGCTTGCAAGCATTATGGCTTTAGTAAAATGTCCGCCTGCTCTTGAAGTGTCCACAAAAACGTAATCGTCCATCAACACCGGAGCTCCGAGCCCGTCGCCTCCGCCCAGGAAAGCAATGGTCCGGAAGATAAGGTTTCCTGAGATGCCGTCCGGGGCTACGATAAAGTTCGATTCTTTTATGGCATCTTCAATGAGAATGGTGTAATGCTTAGCGTTGATCCCACGCTCCACAGCCCTATTTGCAATAAACTCACCTTCCGCGAGGGTTCTGTCCACGCGTCTATCCCTGCCTATATCTCCAATCCTGCCTCCGGAAATCACACCGACTGCAGGTTCGATCTCGAATCTCCTTATGTATTCGGCGCCAAGAGTAATCATGTGAAGTTTGTCTGCTATGGTATTCCCCTCATCTATTCCTACAGGGGCAAGAAAGAAAGGCTTCCCGTCAGCTGTCAGGAGCAGAGCAAGCCGATAAACTTTTTTTAATCCTAGGATCTTTTTCAGGCATACAAGGGCTCCTGAAGCCTTTGCAGTTCCCCTTATTGCCGCATCGATTTGTTTAGAAACCAGGAGTTCCACAAGAGTCTTTTCCGGATTATCGGTGTCAATTACCTCAAGCTCTGTACCGATTTCATCGATTTGCTTTTGGTTTCCAACCAGGACGACCTGTGCATAACCCTTTTCCTGAGCTTTCCATGCACTTTCAAGCATTTTGGGAGTTGGCTCCCTTATTCCTATTGCAACTCTTGCCCTGTTCGTCAGGGCCCGTATCTCGATAGCCCCAAGGAGGGCACTCATTGCGTTATTTACCATGTCCATCCTTACTTTTATCTAAGATTTAAGCTAGTTTAAAGAAGAACAAGCACTATCATTAATTAATTTTGTCCCACCCGAGTTTCGCTTCGGGAGCACGAGGTCCGTTTCGCTCGCTTCGCTCGCTCAAGCGGACAAATTTAGGGATGGGTAAGGCTGTCTTGCTAAAGAGGATGTGTCGATATGCAATGTATTAGATGAACACATGTGACAAAAACACACTTATTTAGACAACATTAAAGATAGACAGTCTTTTAAAGGCATCACTTGGGTACTTAGAGTTATTCTATTCTATGATCGTCAATAAATTATGCTTGGGCTAGTTACACAACCATATAGGTAGTGTTGCTTGATCTTTGTTTTTGAACGTCAGGCGTATACGTTCTATTATCGTCAACCAAGTAAAAGCTATTAGTTACCCTTTCATTCTGATGGAAAAACTTTCCTATTATCGATGGTTCTTTAAATCGTTTATTATAATCACTTCCAGAAGTAACTGATAACTCATAATGGCCTTCTATTAAATTCGAACAGTTGATAAAAACTTTGTATTTGCCATCACCTATATTTTCGCCATATAAATAGGCACTTTGAAATATATCCGAAAAAATTCATCTCTGCTAGAATTGTGTCGCATTTCTATTGAATCTATAAGTACTAAGTTACTTTAGAACCTATATTGTACAGATCTACAAAGACTCCTTCGGAACGATACCCTGTCTCTGAAATATCAACCGATATTTGTATGTCGTGTTGGGAATAAACAGAATTCATTTCAGCTATAAAGCGACCAGAAAGTAAAGAAGGTGTGATTAGGAAACCGATAATTAATCCGAAAGCGATGAAAAGTTTACGATTTTGAGACCGCAATAATAAAATAAG
>JADGNM010000364.1 GCA_017883485.1 Methanosarcina sp. | reverse complement strand
GTGGTGGAAAAAAAAAGAGGTTGTCATGCTGCTTTCCTCCATTCTTTACATTAGTCTTGAAGGGGATAAATAGAATAGCCCATTCTCAAAACCTGATAGTACATAATTCCCACCTTGAGTTGTTTAAAAATCACGCGGTTTAACCAGATATTCCCTCAGTTTAATGTCAAAAAATCTATTAGAGGAATTTGCCTTAATGACTGCAGCCGTATCTGCTCCCCTTCCTGTTCCAGCCACTGCAATAACATCCGAGAATGGGATCAATCCGGCATCCGCACTCATAGCCACGATCTCAACCATAACTTTAGTTCCCTGACCAAAGATCCTCAGGGTATCAGCTACTGTCTGTTCAAAAGATTGAGAGCCTCTCTCCTTAAGTGCAGTACCAAGACCTCTTAAAACCATTGTCCCGGTGTGAACCTTTCCGCCCGTATTCTCTATCTTATTTTTTATTTCCGGGTCAAACGTTTGAAGATTCGGCTCTCTAATGCCTGTATTATGCGTAACCACTACAAGTTTTATTCCTGTGCCTCTCAACATCTCAGAGGCAGCAAGTGCTGTCTCCCCAAATGTCGATGCAACAACTATATGATCTATTCCACGCTTTACTGCTTCTTCTTTAGCAATTTGCAAAGTTTTTTGGGTATTCTCTTTACCTGCTTTTTCAAAATACATATTTATTACCTTTTTCAATTTTCATTTTACATAAATTCTGGCTATGTCTGTTTTTTTATTTTAAACTTAATTTGCGATACGTCGCAAAGACCTCTAATCGCTCTTCATCATTTCTGCTATTCGATTACCACAGTAACCACACTGAAGAAGCTTTGCATTTCCAATAGTGAAACCTTGCATTATGTGAGAACATTTTTTACAAAATAATGCATCGCCTTTTACTTTCAAGGTATCTATTTCCTGTCTTATAGTACGTAATTGATCATCGTGCTCTTTGTCAATATACATCAGGTCTTCATCACTAAATATTATTGGAATTTCTATTCACTCCCATTTGTCAAGTAGAAACGTAGTATCCCAAGTCTGCTATGCATCTGTCCAACCATAGAAGAGATTTCCTGATACCGATCTTATCTTTATGGACAAACTTTATCAACCTATTTTTAATGCACTCATCTGTTTTCTTCATTGAATCACCTTTTCCAATAATTCATAAGAAAGAGGGTGGGATAGCAGCACTATATATGGAGGGGATGGTGGAAAAAAATTGGTGGTCATGCTGCTTTCCTCGTTAAATCCGTAGTGCCTTTATCCATGTGAGTTCTCTTTCTTATATTCAAAATATGAATACACAACGGTAAAAATGGAAAATAAGATCACCGGGACAACGATAATAAATATTGCAAAGCTCTCAAAAAATATTGCTAAAAGAGCAACAACTCCAGCGATCTTGAACAACTTACCGCCAATTTTATGAGTTTTATCCCATACTTTATCGCTACTCATCGTCCAGGGTGTTCTTATTCCAATTAACCAGTTCCTTTTTGCATTTTCGATCAAGATTCCAGTATAATAAAATAAAATAGCCAGAGCGGGAGATAAAAAAGTAGTCATATTGAATGTATATCCAGAGTTCCAGAAAATGGTAAGCAGATATAGATAAAATAGAAAAACCATTATCAAGATTACAAATCCATCAAAATATTTTCTGAATCCCTCTATATTGGTTTTTAACGGATCGATCTTTGGTATTATGATAAAGAGCAAAAACAATCCTGCTGAAATAATCGGCATCAGAAACACACCCCAGAACTTTGATATATAACCATTTACTTGTCCCTGGGTATTCCAGTGTGATGCTACTTTTTCTGGCATATGAGGAGAAGAATAGATGCCAATAGCGAAGGATAGAATGATTATTAATAACATGATTATTTCACTTTTTCTCATGTTGTTAACCGTATCTGCATATGTGGATTAAGTGTTTGCTGATCTCATTGTAGCCGCTGAAAAGTCACGAAGTTCAGGATTTGCCTGATAATATCGTGCCTTTCGCGTCCCTCCTGTCTCTTATTATTTCTGAGACTTTCTTCCTTTCTTGAAATAATAAACTGCGCCGATAACAATCACAAGTCCACCAAGCATACCAGCGGAGCCCAACGGTGAGCCTTTTGGTGCAGGAGTTACTGTAAGCGGTACCGTGCGCCTGAAGATCACCACATTGTTTGACTCGTCGATACCTCTTAATTCAACATCAAGAAGGTACTTCTTAGCCGCTGCTTTCGGGTCAACTGTAAATCCAAGTACAGCTTCACCGCTCTCGCCTGGATCCAATTTTCCCACGAAATCAGATTTGTCGTTAAACTCAAACGGCTGGGAAGCATCCTTGAATACGCGCATAGAAACTGATTCAGCCTTTTTATTTCCAGTATTCTGAATGGTAATGTGAAAATCGGCTGTGCTTCCTGCTATCAGGTTTATCGGGGTTGTTGTTACAGATTCCACTATGAGGTGGGGAGCAGGTTTAATGGGTATGTCAAGCTCAAGGGTCTTTGTCCTGTACGTCGCACTCTCATCATTTTCGTCTTTATATGTGATATTAAGTGTCGCCAGGTAATTCCCTTCTTTGATATTTTCATCGACGTCTGCATAGAAAGTCGCTGTTTTACTGCCGTCCTTTGGGATTATGCCAAGGGTGTCCTCGTCAGAATAACTGTAACTGGAATTGAAGCCTTCAGGCAAATTGAGTTTAATTTTGACATTCTCTGCATTGCCCTTCCCTATGTTGTTAATATCTACAGACAACTTTGCCTCCTTTGTATCAGCTATCAGCTTTTCAGGAGATGTTACAAGCGCTCCTACAACGAAATCTGCCTTTTTAGGATCAACATATATAGGGTATTCTTTCTTTGTATATCCAAGTCCTGTATCCCATGTCAGCGTGACGTTATATGTTCCCTTGAGGGCATTATCGGCCACCCTCAGTTTGTAGTGAAGCACATAGAAAACCTGGCTATCGCTTGTGCCTACGGATAGTCCAAGGTTCTGATCAGGAGAATCGCCGGCCTCAAATAATAATGGATATTCAGCATCCAGATGGAACTTCAGGTTGTCTGTCGTGGTTGAAAGTGAGTTATAGATCTGCCATCTTAAATCTACGTAATTTCCAGAATCGGCAGGATCGGGGTCCTGGCTCATGAAATTCGCCTGGACTCTATCTCCCTGTGCTCCCGTGAGGGGCTGGCCGAAAACAGGACTGATCATTACCGATAGGAAGATTACCAATATTATGAATCCTATACTATGCTTCAATATTTTGCTCTTCATGTTCTTACCTCAAATATGTTCATTAATTTTTTATATATATTTTTCATATTCACCGTATCGATTATGAGAATAATAGCAGGCACAATGGTTATAGCTGCGATCATGCTCGCTGCGACTCCATAGCTCATCATGGTTCCCATGTCCCCCAGGAACGTTAATCTTCCAAGAGACATC
>JADGNM010000363.1 GCA_017883485.1 Methanosarcina sp. | reverse complement strand
AGATTTTGATCGGAATCAAAAAGAGGCGAGGGTCCACTTCATCCCCAACCTGAAGGTCGGGGTATTCGTGACCCTCTGCGCTCCCTAGTAATAAAAAAAGAAAACATTTATATAACTAGTAGTAAGTTATCACTTTCCTATCAGGCAAGAATCCACAAAATTATGAATGAGTTGTAACCAGTAAGCTTGAGAATATTCGTTATCGAATGAGGCTTTTAATATTTCGAATATTCCAGTTGAAAAGAAGGGATAATATGAAACCATCAAGTGTAGAACTGAATCCGAACAAACTGGTACAGTACCTTAATAAACCAGCAAGCGAATTCACCAAAGATGACATCATGAAGTTCATCAGGGAAAACGGCATTAAGATGTTGACCTTCCGCTACATTGGCGGCGATGGGAGACTTAAAGCCCTTGCCTTCGTGATCAGAGACGAAGAGCACCTTGACAACTTACTTTCCGCCGGGGAGAGAGTAGACGGATCAAGTATTTTCACATATATCGAGGCAGATTCAAGCGACCTCTATGTCCTCCCTAAATACAGGACTGCCTTCGTGAATCCTTTTGAAGAGATCCCCACTCTGGATATTCTCTGCTCCTACTTTGATAAGGACGGGACACCCCTCAAAAGCGCTTCAGAGACTGTCATGAAGAAAGCCGGACAGACCCTGCTCGAGAAGACAGGTCTTGAACTTCAGGCAATGGGAGAACTCGAGTACTACATCATCGCCAAGAAAGATGAAGTCAACATGGATTTCCCGGCTGTTGACCAGAAAGGATACCACGAATCCAATCCCTTCACCAAATACGACCAGCTCAGGAAGGAAGCAATGGTGTACATCTCCGAAGCTGGCGGGAAAATCAAGTACGGACACTCTGAAGTAGGGAACTACTCTGATGACAAGTACTACTACGAGCAGAACGAAATCGAATTCGAGACAGACACACTTGAAAACACTGCCGACCGTCTGCTTATTGCAAAATGGATGCTCAGGATGCTTGCCGATCAATACGGCGTAGTTGTCAGCTTTGCCCCGAAGATAACTGTCGGGAAAGCCGGAAGCGGTATACATATCCATCAGAAGCTCCTGAAGGACGGAAAGAGTGTCATGGTCGAGAACGACAAGCTTAGTGACACTGCAAAGCGTGCGATGGCTGGTGAGCTTGATATTGCAGCAGCTATCACTGCATTTGGAAACAGGATCCCCACATCCTACCTGCGCCTTGTACCTCACCAGGAAGCTCCGACTAACATCTGCTGGGGAGATAGGAATCGTTCTGCCCTGATCCGTGTGCCTCTTGGCTGGTTCACCGATGATGCAAGCAAGATGATATCTATCGCCAATCCAAACTACTGTGAGGATCTAAAGAGCCACAGCTACAAAGCTACCTACGAATATCGTGCTTGTGACCCCTCACTTGACATTTACCTGGTATTTGCAGCCTTTGCCGTTGGTGTCCGCCACGGACTTGAGATGAAGGAGAAGGTTGCACTTGCGTTAGCCGACAAGCTCTATATCGACGTGAACATTTTTAAGGATGAACACGCGGACAGACTTGCACAGCTTGATCACCTGCCTGCTTCCTGCTACGAATCTGCTCAGGCTCTGAAGAAATACAAAGATGTTTTCACCATGTATGATGTCTTCAGTGAAGGTCTGATCAACGACACAGTGAAATACCTTGAGGCTTTCGACGACTATCAGCTCAGTGAAAGGCTCTACGGCAAGAACGACGAAATCAGGGCACTCGTGGACAAATACTTCCACATTGGCTGATCTCAGTTTAAGCATTTTAAAAACCTGTTTTTTTTTCCGTAAGGGAAAAGTGCAGAGTCTTCTCTTTCGGGAGCAGGATTCTGTTCAAAACATTTTTTTCTGTAAAGATTCCGGAAAAATGAACTTCATATTTGCCAGTTTTTTATTTCATTATTTCTTCTTCGTTAGTTCTTTCTCAATTATTTTACTTCAAGGCTGCATTCGGGGTCGGCTTTATCTATTTTAACGAAATTTATAGGGACGTTAAAGTGACAAAAGCCGGATTGATAAAAATGAAAGACAATAGCAATTCAGAAGGATTAAACAACCAGGAAAAAAACCTTTCTAAGGATCTAGTTTCAAAAATTACGATAATCTGTTCTGCCCCTGACCTTGCCAGCCAGAATATCAAAACTCATCTTTTGAAATTAAAAGAATGGGAACTTCTTGAGCTCCCTGAAAACTCCGGATTTCTTGCAGCCCTAAAATCCACGGACGGAAAATTCAGGCTTGTAGAAATTGAAGAGCTTCATGTCTTTCAGGATGGACTCGATAAGAAACTGGAATCTGCAGGGCTGCCAGCTTCCCTTATAATTTTCGCTTCCAAGCACAGGAGCAAAGAGGAAATCAATTCCCTTACAGTACATTGTACAGGAAATCCCTCCGAAGAGGCGAGGCTTGGAGGTCGCCCTAAAAAACTTGCAGTTTCTTCCCCGGCTGCAATGAAATCCATACTCTTAGGGATGAAACGGCTCGCGGAAGAAAAAGAACTGAAGTACGCTGTTACCCTTGAAGTGACCCATCACGGCCCCACAGAACTCTCAGCCCCGTCCCTTTATGCTGAAATAGGAAGTACGGAAAAGCAGTGGAAAGATCCAGATGCAGGCGAGGTCGCTTCAAAAGCTATCCTTGCTGTTTCCCTTGACAGAGTACCCGTAGCCCTCGGTTTCGGAGGCGGGCATTATGCCATGCGCCAGACAGGACTTTTGCTTGAAACCGGGATTTCCTTCGGGCACAACTTTCCAAAGCACCAATTGGAATTCGTGGATGAAGCTTTGATCAGGCAGGCTATTGAGAAATCAGGTGCTGACTTTGCTTATTTTGACCGAAAATCCATGAAGAGCGAAGATAGGAATAGAATTTCTGAAATTCTGGATAAATTGGGGCTCATGGTTCTCAAAGAGTCCGAAATCCGGGAAAAATACGGGCATGTGAGTTAAATAAAATATTATAGTAAAGTTCTCAATATGAATACCTGCAGCCTAAAAAGAATTAGCTTAGTCTTAGACAAAGCAGTGTGCAAATAAACCTAAGGAATAGGTAGGTGCAATTCATAGTAAATGGAATCAGATAATATCATTAATCATCGATGCAGTTATTGTAGCAAATTTTATTTTCCTGGTTTTCTCAGTTAACGCTTATGCCAAAACAGTATAACCCCCGATGCATTTGGCTACAAAATCATTGACCCTCTGACTTACACAGGAATAGTTATCGTGTTTTCTTATCCAATATTCCCTTTATTATTGTTTATTGGAATTGCGAAAGCGAAGGTGCTCCCTTTACTCGGATTGCTTCTGAACCAGACATATCCTCCGTGCAGGTGAACAGGTCGTCCAGCGTTATATGATTGGTGTTTTGAAGCACTTAAATGTTAGAAGATTTCTTAGTGTCCACTTTGAATCTGTAATCCCTGCTTCTCTTGCA